>RFFX01000022.1 GCA_003696765.1 Zetaproteobacteria bacterium
CCCCACCCCCACCCGCCCGGCCGCTCATCGGCCGATCACCCGGTCGGGAGCGGGCGGCACCATGCCGAGCCGGTCGCGGGCGATCACCCGCAACCGCTCCGGACGGATCAGCGTCGTCCGCTCCAGCCGGAGCTGGTGCACCCGGTAGCGCAGCTCGGAGAGCTCCCCCATCCGCAGGCGCGACTGGCGGGCGAGGTCGTAGCGGGCGTGCGACACCCAGACCCGAACGCCGGCGAGCAGGGCGACCATCAGGCCGGCGACGACGAGGGCGGCACGCTCACGCCCCATCATCCACCCGGACGGCGATGCGCAGCCGCGCGGAGCGGGCACGCGGGTTGGCCGCCACCTCCTCCGCCGAAGGGCGCAGCGGCTTCTTCCGCCGCCAGCGCATGTCGGGCTGCCGGCCGCAGACGCACCGGGGCAGTTGCGGCGGGCAGATGCAGGGGTGGACGTGGGCCTCGATGCGGTCACGCACGATGCGGTCCTCACCGGAGTGGAAGGCGATCGCCGCCACCACCCCGCCGGGGGCGAGGCGGGCGATCGCCCCCTCCAGCCCCTGCTCCAGCCGGCGGTATTCGTCGTTGACCCAGATGCGCAGCGCCTGAAAGGTGCGGGTGGCGGGATGGCGGCGCGCTCCGTGGCGCGCCCGAGCCGGCAGGGCGGCGACCACCTCCCGGGCCAGCGCCCGGGTGGAGCCCAGCCTTCCTGCGTCGCGCGCCTCGATGATGCGGCGGGCGATCCGCCCGGCGTAGCGCTCCTCGCCGTACCGGCGGATGATTCCGGCCAGCTCGTGCCGCGACACCTTGCCCAGCCGGGCTGCCAGCGAGGCCCCCTCGCCGGGATTCATGCGCATCTCGAGCGGCCCGTCACGCTCGAAGGAGAAGCCCCGTTCGGGGCGGTCGAGCTGGGGCGAGGAGAGGCCGAGATCGAAACCGACGCCATCGACCCGATCGATGCCAAGCCGGTCGAGCACCTGCGGCAGATCGGCGAAGTCGGCGTGGACGATGCAAAAGCGGGGATCTGTGGCCTGCAACGCCCGCCCCGCCTCCACCGCCTCCGGATCGCAATCGAGCGCCACCAGCCGCCCGGCCGGTGCCAGCGCGGCGAGCAGCCGCCGGCTGTGGCCGCCCCGACCGAAGGTGGCGTCCACCACCGTCCCGGCGGGGCGATGGGCGAGGGCGGCGACGAAGGGCTCGGCGAGGACGGGGATGTGGCCGGCATCAGCCAACGGAGAGAGGAGGAGCCGGCGCGCGCAGGATCTCCAGATCGCGCTGCAGCTTCTCGGCGCGGCGCGCCTCGTCCCACAACTGGAAGTGGGTCAGCCCGCCGCTGAAGACCACCTTCTTGCGCAACTGGGCGTAGGCACGCAGCGACTGGGCGATCGGGATCCGCCCCTGCCGGTCGGGGGTGCAGGTGACCGCGGCGCTGATCATGAAGCTCTGCAGGGCGCGCGCCCACGGATCGTTGAAGGGGCGGCGGCGCACCTCGGCCAACACGGTGCGCTCCCACTCACGCGGCGGATAGAGCGAGATGCAGCCGTCGTAGTCGCGGGTGACCACCAGCCGTAGGTCGTCGTAACCACGGCGCAGCGCCTCGCGATAGGGCGCAGGGATGCTCACCCGCCCCTTGTCGTCCAGGGAAACGTTGTACTCACCCTCGAACATCCCGCTGCCGCCACGCTCCAACTTGCCGGTATCGCGGGGAGGCCGCCTCCCCACATTTTCCCACGAACCGCCAAGAGTCGCCAGCAGGAAGGGCGTGTCAACCCCCCGACCCCCACCATATCCCCCGCCAGACGGCGATCCTGCGGGCGGAACGATGGCAGCGCCAGCGTGGCGTCACCAGCGCGGGAGGATGTTTATTCCATATTTTCCTTGATGTTACACCGACAGTGCATACGGGCGTAGCTTGGGCGGAACACGACGGCGACCGCGGTGGGGAATGGTGGGGAGTTTTGCCACAACAGGCGGGTGCCTGCTTACACCCGCGGCGGCTTCCCCTGGTAGTGGCGCTGCACGCGGACGATCTCATCGAGCCGGTTGAGGAAGGCGTCGACCACCGCCGGATCGAAGTGGCTGCCGCTCTCCGCCTTGATCAGCCCGACCGCATCCTCCACCGGCCACGCCTTCTTGTAGGCACGCTCGTTGACCAGCGCGTCGAACACATCGGCCACCGCCACGATGCGCGCCTCCAACGGAATCTCCGCCCCGGCCAGGCCGTTGGGATAGCCGCCGCCGTCCCACCGCTCGTGGTGACAGCCGGCGATGCGGGCGGAGACCCGCAGCAGCTCCGCCTCGCTGCCGTCGAGGATGGCGCTACCCATCGCAGCGTGGCTCTGCATGGTCTTCCACTCCTCGGCGTTGAGCTTGCCCGGCTTGTTGAGGATGGCGTCCGGCACCCCGATCTTCCCCAGGTCGTGCATGGCCGAGGCGTGGAAGATGGCGTGCTGCTCCTCCTCCGAGCAGCCCATCTCCTCGGCGATGATGCGCGAGGTGTGGCGGATGCGCTGCACATGGGCGTAGGTGTCGTCGTCCTTGTACTCGGAGGCGATGCCCAGACGGAAGATGGTCTCGAGATAGGCATCCTCCAGCGCGCGTTCCATCTTCATGTTGACGATGCAGGAGGCGCAGAGCACCGCGAAGTGGCGCACCAGCCCCATCGACCAGTGCTCCGGATCGATCAGGCAGTGGTTGATCAGCTCCATCACCCCGATCACCCCCTCGTTGGGGTGGTGCAGCGGCACCGCCAGGATGTTGTCGGTGCGGAAGCCACTCTTCCGGTCGATGGCGGCATAGAAGCGGTAGGGGCGATCCTCGGGGATGGCGTGGACGTCGGGGATCAGCAGCGGCTCCCCGCGGAGGGCGACGTAGCCGGCGATGCTCTCCTCGGAGCGGGGAATGGTATGCGGATCGTCACGGTCGAGGGTGATGAACTGCGTGATGTCGATCTCGTCGTTCTGGCAGGCGAGAAAGGCGAGCGCATCCCCCTCCACCAGGTAGAGGCTGCCGGCGCGGGCGCCGGTGATCTGCCGGGCGAAGGTGAGCACCCGATCGAGCATGCCGCCGAGATCGCGCTCCAGCTCCAGTCGGGCGGCCGCATCGAGCATGAAGTGGAGCACCCCCGGCGAAGGGGCATCCTGTTCGAACAGGGTATGCATCACTCCATGCTCCGAGCGCCGCACGTCCCGTGCACGGAGCGTGTGGGTGACACCGAGCGATCCAGGCTGTCGACGGAGAGCACGCCATGGAAGACCTCGACGACCGGACCGCGCAGACGCAACGCCTCCGGCGTGCCGGACACCTCGACCGCCCCCCCCGGCATCACCACGCGCAGCGGCGCCGCCCGTCCGGTGCGCGCCCACCAGGCGACCGCCGCCGCACAGGCACCCGTCCCGCAGGCGGGCGTGCGCCCGGCGCCGCGCTCCACCACCTCGATCCAGAGGCTCCCCTCGCCCGAACCGGTGATCATCTCGCAGTTCCACGCTGGATCGAACTGCGCTGCCGCATCGAAACAGACCCGATGCCGATTGCCGAGATCGACATCGCAGTGGTGGGCGTCGCAATCGAGCAGGCGGGCGTCCCCCATCTCCGCCGTCACCGCCTCCCCATCACGCCACGCCTCGATCGTCCGATCGGCCAGGGCGATGCGCACCCGCGCACGCCCATCGACGCGCATCAGCCAGTCGGCGGCGCAGCGGGCGCCGTTGCCGCAGTTCCCCGCCTCGCTGCCGTCGCGGTTGAAGATGCGCATCGCCGCGTCGGCCCGTGGGTGGGCGGCAAGCAGCAGCAGCTGATCGCACCCCACCCCCCAACGGCGGTCGCAGCAGCGGCGGACCTGCTCCGCGCCGAACTCCGGCAGCGACTGCCCGCGCCCGTCGATGATCACGAAATCATTGCCCTGGGCCACCATCTTGCGAAAGGCGATCACGCCCGGTCGTGCTCCACCACCACCGTGGTGCGGATCCCGCCGCGGACGTTGAAGATCGCCTCCACCCGCAGATAGCGCGGCGCCAGCAGCGCGATCAGGTCATCGGCGATGCGGTTGGTCACCTCTTCGTGGAAATGGCCCTCGTCGCGAAAGCTCCAGTAGTAGAGCTTGAGCGACTTCAGCTCGACGCAGCGCGCATCGGGTACGTAGTCGAGCCGGATCTCGGCGAAGTCGGGCTGACCGGTCTTGGGGCAGAGGCAGGTGAACTCCGGCGTATCGATGCGGATGTGGTAGTCGCGCTCCGGCTTGGGGTTGGCAAACCACTCGAGCTCGCGGCGCGGAGCGCTCCCTCCATCCGGCGCGGCCATCACCGCGCCTCCAGCGTGCGCAGGTCGACGAAACGGCCGAAGATCGCCGCGGCCGCAGCCATCGCCGGGCTGACCAGATGGGTGCGGCCGCCCCGCCCCTGCCGTCCCTCGAAGTTGCGGTTGCTGGTCGCCGCACAGTGCTCGCCGGGCAGCAACCGGTCGTCGTTCATCGCCAGACACATCGAGCAGCCCGGCTCGCGCCATTCGAATCCAGCCTCGATCAACACCCGATCGAGCCCCTCGGCCTCGGCCTGCGCCTTGACCAACCCCGAGCCGGGGACGACCAGCGCCTGTTTGATCCCCGGCGCCACACGCCGGCCGCGGGCGACGGCCGCCGCCGCCCGGATATCCTCGATGCGCCCGTTGGTACAGGAGCCGATGAAGACCCGATCCAGCGGGATGTCGGCCACCGCCATCCCCTCGCGCAGCCCCATGTACTCCAACGCACGGCGCCACCCTTCACGCTGGACCGTATCGCGTGCCTCATCGAGCCGGGGCAGACGTCCGTCGACCGGCGCCACCATCTCCGGGCTGGTGCCCCAGGTCACCTGCGGGGCGATCCGGTCGGCCTCAATCTCCACCTCGCGGTCGAAACGGGCGCCGTCGTCGCTCTGCAGCCGCCGCCACCAGTCGCAGGCCTGCTCCCACAACGCCCCACGCGGGGCGTAGGGGCGGCCGGCGACGTAGTCGAGGGTGGTCTCGTCCACCGCCACCATGCCGCAGCGCGCGCCGGCCTCGATGGCCATATTGCACAGCGTCATCCGACCCTCCATGGAGAGGGCGCGCACCGCCGGGCCTGCGAACTCGACGGCGTGGCCGGTGCCGCCGGCGGTGCCGATGCGGCCGATGATGTAGAGGGCCAGATCCTTGGCGCCCACCCCGCGCCCCAGCCGGCCGTGGACGGTGATGCGCATCTGCTTCGGCTTGCGCTGCAGCAGCGTCTGGGTGGCCAGCACATGCTCCACCTCGCTGGTACCGATCCCCATGGCCAGCGCCCCCAGCGCGCCGTGGGTCGAGGTGTGGGAGTCGCCGCAGACCACGGTCATGCCGGGCAGAGAGAGCCCCTGTTCCGGGCCGATCACATGGACGATCCCCTGCCGCCGGTCCTCCAGCGCGAACTCGAGGATGCCGAACTCGGCACAGTTGGCGTCAAGCGCCTCCACCTGGGCGCGGGAGACCGCATCGTGGATCCCCCCGGCGCGGTCGCGCGTCGGCACGTTGTGGTCGGGCGTGGCCACCACCGACTGCGCGCGCCAGGGCCGTCGCCCGGCCAGCCGCAGCCCCTCGAAGGCCTGCGGGCTGGTCACCTCGTGCACCAGATGGCGGTCGATGTAGAGCAGCACCGAGCCGTCGTCGTTCCGCCGCACCACGTGGGCGTTCCACACCTTGTCGAACAGTGTCTCCGTCACGGAACCTCCCGCAAGATCCGCAGTCGGCCCGACACCCTAGCATCCCGCCGCGGCGAGGGAACCACCAAGCACCTCATCCGTTTGGCGCCCACCCCCCGACCCGGTAGCGTTGCGCGCCCCATGGCCGAGGCCCGTTACAAAACCGACGACCTGCGCATCCGCGCCGTACGCGAGCTGATGGCCCCACACACCCTCCACTCCCTGCTGCCGATCAGCGACCGTGCAGCGGAGACGGTCTGGACCACCCGCCGCCAGATCCACGAGATCCTGCACAACCGCGACGACCGGCTGCTGGTGGTCACCGGCCCCTGTTCGATCCACGACCCGGAATCGGCGATCGAGTATGGCCAGCGTCTGCTGCCGCTGCGCAGGCGGTTGGACGATGCGCTGCTCATCGTCATGCGCGTCTACTTCGAGAAGCCGCGCACCACCGTCGGCTGGAAGGGGCTGATCAACGACCCCGGGCTCGACGAGAGCTTCGAGATCAACCGCGGAATCCGGCTGGCGCGCAAGCTGCTGCTCGACCTCAACGAGCTGGGGGTACCCGCCGGCACCGAGTTCCTCGATCTGATCACCCCGCAGTACTTCGCCGATCTGGTCAGCTGGGGGGCGATCGGCGCCCGCACCACCGAGAGCCAGGGCCACCGCGAGCTGGCCAGCGGCCTCTCCTGCCCGGTCGGCTTCAAGAACGGCACCGACGGAGGGCTGAAGGTGGCCATCGACGCCATCGCCGCCGCCGCCCATCCCCACCACTTCCTCTCCCTGACCAAGGCGGGGCAGTCGGCCATCTTCTCCACCAGCGGCAACGAGGACTGCCACATCATCCTGCGCGGCGGCAAGACCCCCAACTTCGACCATGCCAGCGTGCGCGAAGCGTGCAACGCCCTCGACCACGCCGGCATCACCAGCCCGCTGATGATCGACTTCTCCCACGGCAACAGCGGCAAGAAGCCGGAGCGGCAGATCGACGTCTGCCACAACGTCGCCGGCCAGATCGCCGAGGGGAACCGGCGCATCGGCGGGGTGATGATCGAAAGCCACCTCCACTTCGGCCGGCAGGATGTCCTCCCCGGGGTGCCGCTGAAATACGGCGTCAGCATCACCGACGCCTGCCTCGATTGGGCGCGGACCGAGCCGCTGCTCCACCAACTGGCCGAGGCGGTGCGCACCCGCCGTGCCCTGTTGTCGCAAGGCCGCCCGGAGCGCCCCGTGGGAAGGAATTCCCCCGAAGGGGGGAACCATTGCGCGTGACACCCCCCTGCCCGCCCGGTATCCTCCCCCCCTCGGCGGGTATCCTGCCGCAGACCATCGACCAAAGAGGAGGACCATACCGCATGAAGAGAACCTTGATCATCTCCGCCGCGGCCGCGCTCGTGGCCGGCGCCGTGGCCGCCGCCCCGACCGCCGCCGACGCCGCCGCCTGGGCCAAGTGCAAGGCGTGCCACAACTTCGCGCCGAAGAAGAAGGTCGGCCCGGGTCTGGGCAAGGGCGACGGCATCCCCGGCGTCTTCGGACGCAAGGCGGGCACCTTCCCCGGCTTCAAGTACAAGTTCACCAAGTACATCAAGGGTGAGCCCTGGGTGTGGGACGAGGCCCACCTGCGTAAGTGGATGTGCAACTCCAAGAAGGCGATCAAGGAGTTCACCGGCGACCCGAAGGCCAAGACCAAGATGCCTCCACAGAAGGTTTGCGACCCGGCCAAGCAGGACGAGGTCATCGCCAAGCTGAAGTCCGTCTCCTGATCTTGCGTCCATCGGGGATGCGTCGAGGGGTGCCCGCCCGGGCACCCCTTTTCGTTGCTCCTCCTCCCTTCCGCTGCAGATGACCGAAGTGCGAACCTCCCATCCCCGCATCGTCCTGCTCGTGGTGCTCGACGGCTGGGGCATCGGTGACGGCGGCCCCGGCGACGCCATCGCCCGCGCCGACACACCCAACATCGACCGCCTCACCGCCAACTTCCCCCACACCCGGCTCTTCACCCACGGCCGCTTCGTCGGCCTGCCCTCCGACAAGGATCTCGGCGGCTCCGAGGTGGGCCACCTGACCATGGGCGCCGGCCGGGTGCTCGACCAGGGCTCCACCCGCATCGGCCGGGCCATCGCCGACGGCAGCCTCTTCACCACGCCGGTGGCCGAGCGGCTCTGGCGGTGCGGCAGGCAGGGCGGCACCCTCCATCTGATCGGCCTGCTCTCCGACGGCAACATCCACAGCCACATCGACCACTTCATTGCGATGATCGAGGCCGCCGACGCCCGCGGCGTCGGCCGCCTGCGGTTGCACGCGCTCTTCGACGGCCGCGATGTGGCGGTGCAGAGCGCCGAACGCTACGTCGCGCGCATCGAGCGACTGTTTCACCGCATCAACCGGCAACAGGGGCGCGACTACGCCATCGCCTCCGGCGGCGGGCGCGAGCGGGTGGTGATGGACCGCGACCGCCACTGGCCGGTGGTCGAGGCCGGCTGGAACCAGATCGTCCACGGTGCCAGCCCCCACCGCTTCCGCAGTGCGCAGGAGGCGATCGCCCACTTCCGCGCCGCAAACCCCGGCCTGGTCGATCAGGACATGGAGGGGTTCGTCGTCGTCGATGACACCGGCACCCCCCTCGGCCCGGTACGTGACGGCGACGCGGTGGTGATGATGAACTTCCGCGCCGATCGGGCGCTGGAGCTGAGCGAGGCCTTCGTCCTCGACGATTTTGCCGGCTTCGACCGCGGCCGGAGGCCCGACTGCTACTTCGCGGCGATGACGGTCTACGACGAAGACCGCAACCTGCCGCCCAACCAGCTGATGCCGCCGATGCGCGTCGACCACACCTTCGGCCGCATGCTGGTCGAGTGCGGCATCCGCCAGTTCCGCCTCGCCGAGACGCAGAAGTACCCGCATGTCACCTTCTTCTTCAACGGCGGCTACCACGAGCCGCTCGACCCGGCGCTGGAGACCTACCGGCTGATCCCGTCGGACCGCGGCATCAGCTTCGCCGACGCACCGGAGATGCAGGCGCCGAGGGTGGCCGATGCCGCCATCGAGATGATCGCCGGGCGCAGCTACGGCTTCGGCCTGATCAACTTCGCCAACGCCGACATGGTCGGCCACTGCGGCCGCATCGACGCCGCCGTCGCCGCCGCCCAGGCGGTCGACCGCGCCCTCGGCCGCATCCTGCAGGCGCTGGAGCAGGCCGGCGGCTGCGCCCTGATCACCGCCGACCACGGCAATGCCGACGAGATGCTGACCGCCACCGGCGAGCCCTGCACCCGCCACTCGCGCAACCCGGTCCCCTGCATCCTCTTCGACCCGCAGCGCGCCGCGGGAGCCCGGCTGCGTCAGCAGGGGGAAGAGGGGGCCGCCCCGGGGCTGGCCAACCTCGCCGCCACCCTCTGCGCCATGATGGGGATCGCACCGTTGCCGCAGTTCGCGCCGGGGTTGATCGCCCCGGCGTGACGGGGAGCGGGCGACGGGTGCCCTGCTGCTACTCCCTCGGCAGCCCCTCGGCGATGCGCCGCCGCCGCGCTTCGTCCAGCCGCCACCGCTCCTCGTCGGCCGCCGCGCCGGAGACCACCCGATGGATCCGGAGCAGCGCCCGCGCGTTGCGCCGGCAGAGGCCGCACATGGCCAGATGGAGCCCCAGCCGCACCCGCTCGCCCCAGCGCAGCCGCCGGTCGAGCCGGTCGGAGGCCAGGCGGCTCGCCTGCCGACAAAAATGGTTCATCCGCTACACCCCCACGCCACGCGCCTCGAGACATCGGCGCAGAGCAAGACGCGCGCGATGCATCACCACATGGAAGTTGGTCGTGGAGATCCCCATCCGCTTACAGATCTCCTCGCGCTCCTCACCGGAGAACTCGCGGGCGCAGAAGAGCAACCGGCTGCGCTCGGGCAGGCGGGCGACGCACTCCTCGATCGCCGCGCGCAGCCGGTTCCGCTCCAGGAGCGCGGCCGGATCGTCACGCCAGGCCGACGGGGCCTCCAGCCAGGCCCCGTCCGGCGCAAACCATGGATCGGTGGGATCTTCCCGGGCATCCTCGACGAAGGCGCGCTCACGCACCACCCGGCGCAACCTGTCGGCAATTTTGTGGCGCAGGATGCCGGTCAGCCAGGTACGCACCCGCGCGCGGCCGTCAAACCCTTCGCGGTTGCGCCAGCCGGCCAGCAGCGTCTCCTGCACCAGATCGGCGGCCTGATCGCGATCGCCGACCTGCCGCATGGCGTAGGCGAAGAGGGCATCGCCATGCTCCTCCAGCCAGCGGTGGGGGGACTCATCCAACGTCAGGCCGCAACCTCGATGCTCGTGATCACGACGGCGCTTCTTGCGAAGTCGGCATCAAATGATGAGATCGCAAAAAGCCCGTCCATGGGCTTTTTGGCTTCACGGCAATCGAAGAGCTCGGCCTTCGATTGCCTTACAAATCAATCACTTGCTTACGCAAGCTCTTGATTTGCGCGGCCGTCCATGGCCGCGATGATGGTTTCTTGCGAAACCATCATCAAATCAGCTTCTTGTAACGCATCCGATGCGGCCGGACCGCCGCTTCGCCCAGCCGCCGCCGCTTGTCCGCCTCGTACTCGGCGAAGTTGCCCTCGAACCACTCCACCCGCCCCTCGCCCTCGAAGGCGAGGATGTGGGTGGCGATGCGGTCGAGAAACCAGCGATCGTGCGAGATCACCACCGCACAGCCGGCGAAGTCGAGCAGCGCCTCCTCCAGCGCGCGCAGCGTCTCCACGTCGAGGTCGTTGGTCGGCTCGTCGAGCAGCAGCACATTGCCACCCGACTGCAACACCTTGGCCAGATGGACCCGGTTGCGCTCACCGCCGGAGAGATGCTTGATCTTCTTCTGCTGCTCGCTCCCCTTGAAGTTGAATCGCCCACAATAGGCGCGGCTGGAGAGCTCCACCCGCCCCAGCCGGATGCGATCGGCGCCGCCGCTGATCTCCTCCCATACCGTCTTCTCCCCGTCGAGCGCATCGCGCGACTGATCGACATAGGCCAACCGTACCGTCTCGCCGATGAACAGCCGCCCGGCATCCGGCTGCTCCTGGCCGGTGATCATGCGAAACAGCGTCGTCTTGCCGGCGCCATTGGGCCCGATCACCCCGACGATGGCGCCGCGAGGCAGACGGAAGTTCATCTCCTCGATCAGCAGCCGGTCGCCGAACCCCTTGCGCACCCCCTCGGCGACGATCACGGTATCCCCCAGCCGGGGGCCGGCGGGGATGAAGATCTGCTTGGTGGCGTTGCGCTCCTGCACCTCGCGGCTGGCCAGCTCGTCGAACGCCTTCAACCGCGCCTTCGACTTGGCGTGCCGACCCCTGGCACCGCTGCGCACCCACTCCAGCTCGTGCTGCACCGCCTTCAGCCGCGCCCGCTCCTGTCGCTCCTCCTGCTCCAGCCGCCGCTCCTTTGCCTCCAGCCAGGCGGAGTAGTTGCCCTCGAACGGAATCCCCCGCCCGCGATCGAGCTCCAGAATCCAGCCGGCGACGTTGTCGAGGAAGTAGCGGTCGTGGGTCACCGCCACCACCGTCCCCTTGTAGTCGTGCAGATAGCGCTCCAGCCAGGCGACCGACTCGGCGTCCAAGTGGTTGGTCGGCTCATCGAGCAGCAGCATGTCGGGCTCGGACAGCAGCAACCGGCAGAGCGCCACCCGCCGCCGCTCGCCGCCGGAGAGCCTCGTCACGTCCGCCTCCCAGTCGGGCAGGCGCAGCGCATCGGCGGCCACCTCCAGCTTGCGGTCGAGATCCCAGGCGTCGGCGGCGTCGATCCGGTCCTGCAGGCGGGCCTGCTCGGCCATCAGCTTGTCGAAGTCGGCGTCCGGCTCGGCGAAGGCGGCGCTGATCTCGTTGAAGCGATCGAGCAGCGCCCGCGTCTCCGCCACCCCCTGCTCGACGTTGCCGCGCACGTCAAGCGCAGGGTCGAGCCGCGGCTCCTGCGGCAGGTAGCCCACCCGGATGCCGGGGGCGGGACGTGCCTCGCCGAGGTACTCCCGATCCTCGCCGGCCATGATGCGCAACAGCGTCGACTTGCCAGCGCCGTTGAGGCCGAGCACGCCGATCTTGGCCCCGGGAAGGAAGGAGAGGGAGATATCCTTGAGGATCTCCCGCTTGCCGTCGACCACCTTGCCGACGCCCTGCATGGTGTAGATGTATTGGTAGTCCGCCATATCCCGATCGATCCGCAAAACGTCCGTCCGTGGACCTATTGCCCGATGCCCTCTTACTCCTCTCCCGCCCGGACCTTCTCCGCCGGGCCCGCACCCGGACCCGCGCCCAGATGGGCCAGCCGGTCGATCACCGCCTTGCGCGCCCGCCAGCGACGGGCGTCGCCGGCGGCGGCCAGCAGATAGCGGCGGTAGTAGTCGACGGCCGCCTGCCGGCGCCCCATCGCATCGAGGGTGTAGCCGAGGTTGAGCATCACCTGCGGCGACTTCGGCGCCATCGCCTCGGCCACCTTGAGCAGCTGGAAGGCGACGGCGAAACGGCGGCGTTGCTGCGCCACCAGCGCCCGCTGCACCCAGACGGCGGCGATGCGCCCGTCCCGGGCCAGCGCGCCGTCGAGATGATCGGCCGCCGCATCGAGCCGCCCGGCCATCAGCTCCGCCGTGCCGCTCCAGAACCACGGCTTCCAGTCGAGCGACTCCTCCCGCAGCAGCGGACGCAGCACCTGCCACGCCTCGTCGTACCGCCCGTCGGCGACCAGCAGCTCACCGGCCATCAGCCGCGCGCGGGCGTGGTTCGGCGTCCGCTTGAGCACCTGGTAGAGCAGCGCGATCGCCTGTTTGCGCTCCCCGCGCTGCCGCGCGCTGCGCGCCATGCCCATGAGCAGCTGCGCCTCCTGCTCGGGCGTGGCCTGTACCCTCCGGGAGCCGCGATCGGCGCGTACCACGGCACTCGCCACCGGCGCGCTTCTGGCCAGGCCGGTCACCTCCGGCGCGGAGGCCCGCTCGTGCCGACTCCCTCGGGCCGCCGGCCCATCAACCTCCGGTACGCCGCCGGCCAGCGCCAGCGAGCCGCCCGGCTGAAAACGGGCCGCGCTCCAGCCGAAGATGTGGCGCCGTCCGCCGGAGAGCAGCTCTTCGAGATGGCGCCGGACCCCCTCGAGCTCGTCGGGCATGGGGGCGGAGAGCACGAAGTAATGCGGCCGACCGTGGAAGCGGGCGCGCAGCACCAGCCCGCGGAACTCCACCCCCAGCCGCCGCACGCCGCGCAACGCCGCGAGCTGATCGGGGAAGATCCCGATCGGCGAGAGCAGCAGCCGATCGGGCGGCAGGCGGTCCACCCCCCGCTGCCAGACGGCGATGGCCGCATCGAGCCCGCGCTGCTCCAGCGCCTGCCAGCCGGCGGCCAGCCACGGCTCGATCGGGGCATACGACCGTACAGCCGCAGCCGCCGGCCACGCCAGGGCGAGCACGCAGAGCCAAAGCAGCGCGCGCACCACACCCCCCCGCCGATGCGGCACTAGCGGCGCGCCTCCGCCGCCGACGGCGCGGTGTCGATCAGATGCGGGGTGAGGAAGATGACCAGCTCGGAGCGGCGGCTCCCCTTGCTGCTCCCGCGGAAGAGGTGGCCGAGCAACGGCAGGTCACCGAGCAGCGGTATCCTGCGGTCGTTGTCGCTCCTGGTGGTCTGGATCAACCCGCCGATCACCGCCGTCTGGCCGTCGCGCAGCCGAACCACGGAGTGGATGGTCCGCTCGTCGGTGTTGGGGGCGGTGGTCTGCCCGTCGGGTGAGGTCGCCACCGTCACGCGCGACACGCTGGGGGCCACATCCATCACGATCCAGCCCGTCGCGGAGATCTGGGGTGTGATCTGCAGCTCCAGGCCGTCGTGCGCCGTGGAAACCTCGTAGCTCACCTCCTGGGTACTGGTCCCGGTGGTGGTGCCGGGGATCGTCGTCACCTTGCGGGTGAAGAAGGACTGATCGGTCCCCACCTTCACCATCGCCGGCTGGTTGTTGAGGGTACGGATCCGAGGCTGGGAGACGATGCGCACGTTGCCCTGTTCGGCCAGGGCGGCGATCACCGCCTGTACATCCCCCTTGTTCTGCCGCGTGTTGTAGGTCACCGAGCCCTGGAACGAGGGAGTGGGGATCAACTTCTTGCTCGTGTCGCTGTTGAACTGGAACTGCACCGCGAGGTTGCCCATGTTGATCCGGTTCCAGTCGATCCCCAGCGCATGCTGATCGTTGAGCGTCACCTCGACGATCTTCATCTCGATCTCCACCTGGCGGCCGACCGTCTGGCGCAACCGCTGGATGAAGCGGGCCACCTCCGCGACGTTGGGATGGCGGTCGGTAACCTGGATGGTGCCGGTCAGCTTGCTCACCACCAGCGTCCCCTCATCGGTGAGCAACGGCTTGATCTTCTCCTCCAACCCCGCCCAGATGCGGTTCTCCCCCTTGGTGCCGGGGAAGTCGAGCGTGAACTGCCGGGTCTCGGTCGGCTCGACAAAAATCAGCGCCCCGTCGCGATACCAGTGGTAGCCGGTGGTATGCAGGATCGCCTCCATCGCCTGGTCGAAGGGGACGTCGTGGAACTCCACCGTCACCGTGCCGGTGATGGCTTGGGGATCGGCGATGATGTTGAGATGGTAGCTGCGGGCGAACATGGTCAGCGCCTGCATCACCGGCAGGCTGTTGGCCTTGAACGAATAGAGCCGCGCATCGGCCGCCGCCGCCACACCTCCCGGCGCCGGCGTCTCAGGGAGGAAGAGCCGCTCCTTCAAATCGAGCGCCATCGGTGGCACCGGCGCCGCCTGCTCCCGCTTCCGGGGGGCGGCCCGCCTGCGCTTCTCCGCACCGGCGGCAGCCTGCTTCCGCCCGGCCGGCTTCCGCCCGGCCTGTCGATCCCCCTGCGCTCGATGCCCCTGCGCGGCCGGATGATGCGCAGCTGCTCCCGTTGAAGAGGGGGGCGCAAGGTGCGCACAGCCGACCAGCAGCAGTGCCCAGGCGGCCAACGCGACCAGCGACCAGCCCCGCATGGCGCCCGTGCCCACGCTGCTCATTCCCCAACCCCCTGCGCCGCCGCCGGGATCACACCCTGACGCACCGGACGCCGCAACAGATCTTGATCCATATGCAACTCCCCCACATCCTGCGGAATCCGCTGGTGCGCCGCCACCGCACCCTTTTTCGCCAGCCCGGCCGGGGCTGCCGCAGCCGCCGCCACATGCCGGATCGGCCGACCGCCCAGCCGGGCACCGCCATCGATATCCAGCGTCAGCAGCCCGCCCGGGCCGCGCATCTGCACCCGATGCTCCCCGACCGCGACCAGCTTCCACCCTTGCATTCGCTCACCGACGGTCAACACCCGCCCGTTGATCGAAGCGTAATAGCGACCTTGTGTAGAAACAATGGCCTGCAGCCGCAGATCGGGAATCGCCATCTCCGCCGCATCATCCGTTGCCGCCGACCGCGGCACCGGCCGCATGCCGTGCGGCGCCGGCGCAAAGGGGTCGCGCCCGGTCAGCGGCGCCGCCGCCACCCGGGCCCAGTCGGTATGCTCCAGGCGGGGGTGCGCCCGGTTGCCCGCTGCAGGCTTCCCCTTCGACGGTGCAGCAGCGCGGGCCGGTGCCGCGGCGGACTTAGGCGGCGTCAACACCAGCGGCGGCGCCTGTCGCCTCGCCGGCCGGCTCCCGCCGAACAGCGACGAGAAATGGAGCGCGTCGCGCAGCACGAAGGCGAGCGCCAGCAGCACCAGCACGCCGACCACCAGCGGGTTGTTGAGCGCCTTCTTGACCACCGCGCGCCCCTACCGCATCCAGACCCGCGCCGACAGCTCGAGCGCCTCCATGCCGTGGCCCGAGCCTGTCGCCTGCAGCTTGTCGATGTGCAGCGCCACCCCGTGGTGACGCATGCGGGAAACAAAACCGATCAACCGGGAGAAACCGTGCGCTCCCCGCCGGTCGCGCAACTGGAGGTGGAGATCCATCGACCGGTGGGTACCGAGCGCCGGTCGCACCGCCCCGAGCCGATAGCGCAGAGCAATCCCTTGATGCCCGGCGGTGGCGATCTCGGCGTGCAGCCAGTCCACCACCTCCCGCTGGTCGGCGAAGAGCTCCCGTTCGTGCCGGCGCATGCTCTGCGCCACCCCCCGGTCCAGCAGCCGGTTCTGCGCCAGCTTGAGCTGCTCCAGCCGACTGTAGGCCTGGCCGAGCTGACGCAAGGCGGCCGTCGAACGATGGAGCTGCGGCAGCCGCACCGAGAGCGACCACCAGATCGCGGCGATGCAGAGCAGGGTGAAGCCGACCACCACCCCATGGGCGATCAGGTTCCACCTCCGCCGCTTGGCCAGCATCTCCATCACCGCATCCATGCGCGCGGTCAACCCCGGCAGCGGCGCTGGCGGACGGAAGTGCCTGCGCTGTTCGACGAAGTCGCCGCTCACCGTACCTCCCCCCGCAGGGTGAAGGAGAGCGGCCGCGCAAGCGAGCGGGCATCCCCCTGCTGGACCGCCCGCTGCCAGCTCTGCGCGCCGTGCAGGGTGATCGTCGCGGCCATCGGCGGCGCGGTCAGCCCCTGCTCCAACCGCTCGACCAACTCCAGCCCGTGGTCGGGATCCTTCCCGGCCGCCCCCTGGAGCGAGAAGGGCCACCGCTCCCCCCGGCCGGAGACCTCCACCCGGCGCAGCACCAGATCGTCGGGGACAACCGTGGCGAGATGGCGCAGAAAGAGGAGCGGCGCTTGCGGCAGCTCGAGCTGGGCGAAGAGGCGCAGTCGCCGCTCCTCCTCCTCCACCGCTTTCGCCTTCCGCTCCAGCGCGGCCAGCTGTCGCTGCACCACCTCCATGCGCGCGGCGATCTCACGGCCGTCCTCCCGATGGTCGCGCAGCAGCAGCTCCACCGACACCACCGTCCCGACCGTCAACAGCAGCAGCACTCCGAGCACCAGCAGCGTGCCGCGCATGATCATCCGCCGCCGGGGCCGCTGTTGCACATACCACGGCACCAGGTTGCTGGTCAACCGCGAAGGCAGGCGGGTCACCTCCTGTGCCCACGGCGCGGCGGCGTTGCCGATCGGATCGACGCGCACCTCGTCGGCGCTGACCCGATCGCCTATCTGCTCCGCCACCTGCTCCGCCCCCGAGCCGGCCAGCCAGAGGACGGCGATGGTCACGCCGAACTGCTGCTTGGCGTAGAGCGCGGTGCGCTCGGCCTCCTGCTGCACCCGCCCCGCATCGCCCCCCCAGCGGGTGCTGATGTCGCGCAGGAAGAGCAGCGTACCGTCGCCGCGCGCCACCATGATCTCCATCTGGTTGGCGAAGAGCGCCACCAGCATGTGAAAGCGGTCGTCGCCTCCGGTCAACCCGACCAGATGGCGCCCCATCACCTCACTCAGCGGCACCATCCGCACCGGGGTGAGGTAGAACTCCTCGCAGATGCGGATGATGGCGTTGCGCGCCGAACGGGGCATCAGATGGAGCAGGACGCCATCCCCCTCCTTGGAGGGGAGCGTGCGCGTCCACGACCAGCTCGCCTGCCCCTCGAACACCTTCTCCTGATCGGCGCGACGAAACAGCACCTTCTCCAGATCCTCCCGCTTCATCACCGGAACGTGGACGAAGGGATGGGAGATGAGCCGCGATTCGTAACTCATCGCCATCAGCGATCCCTGCCGCACCTTGAGCGCCGAGCAGACGTCGCGGATGGCCAGGTTGAACTCGTGCAGCTCGTGCACCGGGGCGGGCGCATCCCAGGCGCCGAGCAGCTTGTTGCCGTCCATGTAGGCGCAGTGCATCTCGCCTTCGACCCAGTTGATCCCGAGAATCCTGGCCATCAGCGATCCCTACAAATCCGTCGGTTGCAAAGGGAGCAGCGTTCTTGCGAAGGCGTCATCAGTGCTTGATCGCTCCGCTCATCATGCCGACCATCGGCAGGAACATGGCCAGCGCGACGAAACCGACGATCCCCACCAACGTGACGATGATCATCGGCTCGACGACGGAGAAGACCCGCTTGATCCGCACCGGAATCTCCTCGTCGTAGTAGCGGGCCACGTAATCGAGCGCATCATCCAGCGTGCCGCTGGCCTCGCCGACCGAGATCATGCGCAGCAGCAGGTGGGGAAAGATCCGGTGGCGCTCCAGCGACTCGCTCAGGTTGCCACCGCTGGCGATCTCCGCCTCGGCGGCGGCGATCCCACGCTCGATCAACGGGCTGCCGGTCAGGCTGCGGCAGAGCTCCAGCGCCTCGAGCAGCGGCACGCCGGCGCGGAGCAGCACGGCGAGGTTGTGCGACAACCGAGAGAGGGCGATCATGCGGTTGAGCTCACCGAAGACCGGCATGGTCATCTTGACGTGGTCCACCTTCATGGCGAAGGCCGCGCTGCGCCGGCGCGCCTGGCGGAAGCCTGCCACCGCCGCCACCACCACCAGCAACACCGCCCACCACCACCGGCTCATGAACGCACCGGTGGCGATCACCGCTCGGGTGGGCAGCGGCAGTGGAATGCCCAGGCCGAGGAGCAGCGCCGCGAACTTGGGCACGACGAAGGTGAAGAGCAGCGCGACGAAGCCGCACACCGCCAGCAGCACCATGATCGGATAGATGCTGGCCTGCTTGATCTGGGCCATGAGCTGCTCGACCCACTCCATGTAGCGTCTGAGCTCCTCGAAGGTGTCGATCAGGTTGCCGCTGAACTCACCCGCGCGCACCAGATCGACCACCTGCCGCTCGAACACCTCCGGGTGGAGCGCCATCGCCTCATGGACCGACACGCCGGCGTGGATGTTGCGCGCCATGTCGTTGATCACCCAGCTGAAACCCTCGTTCCCTCCTTCGCGCCCCATCTCCTCCAGCGCATCGATCACCGTCACCCCGGCCTTCATCAGCTGCGCCATGCCGGCGAAGAACTGGATCAGATCGCGCCGCCGGACCTTCCGTTTGCGCCGCTGCTCCTGCTGCTCCTCCCGCGCCTTCGGTTTCGCATCGATCAGCCAGTAGCCGGTCTGCTGCAGCTTGGCGTCGAGCGCCGCCTCATCCGGTGCGGTCATGTTGCCGCTCACCTCGACCCCGGCACGGTCCACCGCCCGGTAGCTGTATTCCGGCACGGCTCGATGCCTCCGTTCGGCTTACGAAGAGCAACGCAACGCCATCAACGGCAGGCGGCCGTCGACGGCGGGGTCGCAAGAAAGCGGCGTCAATGGCCGCGCGCCACGCGCAGCACCTCGGTCACCGTGGTCACCCCCTGCAGCGCCTTGCCGATCCCGTCCATGAACATGGTGCGCATGCCGTTCTCCAGCGCCAGCCGGGTCAGCTCCGCCTTGGTCGCGCCGTGGACGATGGCGTCGTGGAAGCGGTCGTCGAGCAGCAGCACCTCGTTGATCGTCGCCCGCCCCTTGTAGCCGCTGTTCATGCAGCTCGCACAGCCGACCGCCCGCCACAGCCTCGGCCGGCTCTCCGGCTTGAGCGGCACACCCGCATCTTCCAGCTCCTTCTTCGGATCCTCCACCGGCGCCTTGCACTCCGGGCAGAGCCGCCGCACCAGCCGCTGCCCCATCACCGCCGCCAGACAGGCGGGCAGGAGATAGGGCTCCACCCCCATGTCGATCAGGCGGGGGATGGCGCCGACGGCGTCGTTGGTGTGCAGGGTGGAGAAGACCAGATGGCCGGTGAGCGAGGCGCGCACGGCCAGCTCCGCCGTTTCGCCGTCGCGGATCTCGCCGATCAGGATGACGTCGGGATCCTGCCGCAGCAGCGCCCGCAGTCCGGAGGCGAAGGTCAGCCCCACCTCGGGGTTGACCTGCGTCTGCCGCACCAGCGGGAGGCGATACTCGATCGGGTCCTCGAGCGTGAAGATCGAGCGGTCCTCGGAGTTGATCTCCCCCAACGCGGCGTAGAGGGTGGTCGTCTTGCCCGACCCGGTGGGACCGGTGACCAGGATGACACCGTGCGGCCGGTCGATCGCGGTGCGGAACCGCTGCAGATTGACCTTGGAGAGGCCGACGGAATCGAGCCGGAGATCCATCTTGCCCTGATCGAGCAGCCGCATCACCACATTCTCGCCGTGGGCCGTCGGCAAGGTGGAGACACGCAGATCGACCACCCGCTTGCCGAAGGGGAAGTGGATGCGGCCGTCCTGCGGGATGCGTTTCTCGGTGATGTTCATCCCGGCCATGATCTTGAGCCGGGCGAGGATGGCCAGCTGCAGCTGCTTGGGGATCAGCACCGAGCGCTGCAGCAGGCCGTCCACCCGCATGCGCACGCGGACGATCTTCTCGTCCGGCTCGATGTGGATGTCGGTGGCGCCGTTCTTGATCCCCTCGGCGATCAGCTGGTCGACCAGCCGCACCATCGGCGCGCTGTCCGAATCCTCCTCCTGCGCGGAGACCCCCTCGCGCAGGATCTTGTCCATCGTCTCCTCGATGCTGACGCCCTGCATGTAGTTGCGGGCGATGGCATCCATCACGTCGCCCTCGGGGGCGCTGGCCACCTCCACCCGCAGCTGACACTGCTTTTCCAGCGTGTCGATGGCCACCACGTCGTAGGGATCGGCCATCACCACCGTGATGGCGTCGCCGTCGACCTCGTAGGGAATCAGCTTGAAACGGCGGGCCATCTCGTGCGGCACCAGCTTGAGCACGTCGGGATCGATCACCGCCGAGGAGATGTCGATCACCTGCGTGTTGGTCTCGCTGGCCAGGGCGTCGGCCAGGGCATCGGCGGTGATGAAACCGAGCCCGATCAGCGCCTCGCCGAGGTAGCCGCCGAGCCGCTTCTGCTCGCGCAGGGCCAGATCGAGCTGACTGCGGGTGATCAGCCCCTGATCGATCAACCGCTCCCCGAGCGGCTTGCGCTGTTGCTGTCTCTGCTGCTCCGCCAATCCCCCCTCCGGCCGTGCCGCTTCCGTCGCCGGATGTTCAACCAAAAACGGCAAGGGAGGTCATCCCTTGCCGTTTCCATCGATCCAAAGTCAAAGGCAGAGGAAGGCTGCCTTACGCCCGGCTACAGCGATCAGAACGCCGCGATAAATGCGTAGAGATCCGTCGCCACAGTTGGAGCGGCGGTCGCCGTATAGGTATCCTGTACGATCCTTCCGTCTGCATACCAGTTGCCGCTCGCATCACCATCAACCACATCGCTGATCGCCTTGCCGTCCGCCGGATCGACACTCGGGATCCCGACCGAGATGATCCAGGTCTTGTTGGCGTAGCTGTTGGTGCCACTGGTCCCCAAGGCATAGCCGTGCGCGGATGTCGGCGCCTCCTTGACCAGCACCGCCGTACCCGAGCTCACCGCGCTGAAGAGCTTGTCCAACCCTTTGTCGAGATACGGGCCCTTCCAGTTCGACACTCCACTCGGAGCGGAAACCAGATCGCTGGCGGAAGAGGGAAGTTGCCCTGTATCCTTGTAGTAGTTCGCCACCGCGGTCTGCACCGCCTGGATGTTGCTGGCGACCGCATTGATCTTCGAATCACGGATGGCATCGAAGATCTTCGGGGCGATGATCGACGCCAGGATGGCGATCACGGCGAGCACGCCGATCATCTCGATCATGGTGAAACCGCCCTGACGGCGATAGATGGGGATGGACGATGTCATGGTATTCAAGGCTCCCTCCGGAAAGGTGTCGTTGGTCTGATTGACGGTTTACGGCGCCGCTCCGCCGCGACGACAGCAGACGCCCCCGTACGGGCGAAGGCTAGCCGCGCGCCCTAACTGTTGCAAACCCCGATACAATATGGCGGCCGTGCGCGCCACCGATTCATCCAACCCGCACCCGCATGCCTTTGTCAGACGTGGGTGCGCTCCCCCTGCTCCTGGGCGCTCTTGCACTCGATGCACAAGGTGGTCACCGGCCGTGCCCGAAGCCTCTGGGGCCGGATGTCGCCTCCACACGCCTCGCAGATGCCGTACTCGCCGTTCCTGATCCGCTCCAACGCCTGGTCGATCTTCCGGATCAACTTGCGCTCCCGATCCTTGATACGCAGCTCGAAACTGCGGTCGGTCTCCATCGTCGCCTGATCGGTCGGATCGGGGAAGGCGGACAACTCCTGCTCGTGCAGCTGATGCATGTTCTCGTACTGGCCGGCGACCAGCTCCTCGCGCCATGCGCGCAGCTGCGCTTCGAACTGGGCCAGCTCCTCTGCCGTCAATGCCATGTTCCTGATCTCCTCTCTTGCGGGGGCCCCTCTTGCGAGGGGCGGCGCATTGTGGAAATCGCGGCCGTTTTTGCAAGCGCCGCAACCGTCCGTCAGCATTGACGCCGACTCCTACCACATGAGGTGCCTATCGCCATGTCTGCCAGCCTCGACCGTCCGCGCGGCTTCAGCATGATCGAGATGGTCGGCGTGCTCGCCGTCATCTCCATCCTCGCGGCCGTGATCGCCCCCAGCGCCATCCAGATGATCTCCTCCAGCAAGCAGACCGCCGAGGATCAGGCGCTGAGCGCGATCGCCGACGCCTTCCGGCTCTATGTGCAGAACAACAAGAAGATCCCCAACGAGGCCACCTGGGCCGGCGATCTGGCCACGCTGATGAACAGCGCCCCCTCCAAGGTGACCACCAACGGCAACAACGGCAGCCGCATCTACCTCTACCCGCAGGACTTCTTCACCCAGGGCAACACCACCGCGCCACTGCCCTACGACCAGTACGCCGCCGCCGTCTCGGATGCCAACGCCGGCGCGATCAGCGCCCTGCCCACCTCCTCGCCCTACAACGCCCGCGTGATGGTGGTCTCCAACCTCAACCCGGCCACCCCGCTCACCCAGACCTCGGGGGCGCTGGCCGCCTCCACCTTCGACAACATCTGGAACCAGAGCGGCGCCTTCCCCGCCGAGCTGACCGAGGGCGACATGCTCAAGATCGCCCGCATCAACCTGGCGGACCTGTTCGACAGCCTGGTGCTCAACAACAACGATCCGGCCGCCAGCGCCAGCTACCGCATCGACGGTGTTGCCATGCCGGCCATCGCCCCCGGCAGCCAGGTGACACTGGCCCTGATCAAGACCACCCAGCTCGACCTGCTCGACTCCTACGGCACCGTCTACAACCGCCATGTTCTCAACGCCGCCACCTCCTTCTCCTACCTGACCACCTGGGGCGGCACGCTGGGCGCCACCGGCGGCAGTGGCAGCGGGGGAAGTAGCGGCAGCAGCGGCTCCACCACCGGCCCCAACGGCGGCTCCACCACCATCACCACCCTCTCAAGCAGCAACGTCACCAACCCGACACCAATGGCCACCCAGCAGCCGAACTGCACCTCACAGGGATCGTTCACCCTGACCCTGACCAACAACTCGAATCAGGACTACCTGATCTTCGAGGGGCAGACCTCCGGCAGCAACTTCGTCCCCTCCACCCCGGACAAGGTGAAAAAAGGCAATACCGCAGCCCCGACCATCGCCGGCTGCTCGGTGGTGCTGCTCTCCACCGGCAAGAAGACCGCGCCGCTCTACCTCTTCTACATGCCCAACAACAACACCAGCTACACCTTCCCGTAAGCACCTGAGAGCGGGCCATGGGCGGCCAGCTCATAGGGCGTAAGAGGGCGGGGTCGGACCAAGCCAACATATTGAAATGATGCGCATATCATTCGATTTCACCCCTGTTTTTCCGCTTAGAACCCACTTTTTGCCGTCAAAAAGAGCACTCTAAGCAATCGCGGCGAGGAGGCGACGCCCGTGGCCAGAGCAAACCGCCACCACATCCCCGGGCAGGTGTGGCACATCACCCACCGCTGCCACAAACAGGAGTTCCTGCTCCGGTTCGCCAAGGACCGGGCGCAGTGGATCCGCTGGCTGTTCGAGGCCAAAAAGCGCTACCATCTCACCATCCTCAACTACATAGCCACCAGCAACCACATCCATCTGCTGGCCGTCGACGATGACTCCAACCCGATTCCCCGCAGCATCCAGTTGGCCGCCGGCCGGACCGCGCAGGCGTTCAATCGCAGGAAGAAGCGCCGCGGCGCCTTCTGGGAGGATCGCTACCACGCCACGGCCATCGAGAGTGGCGCGCACCTGATCCGCTGTTTGACCTACATCGACCTGAACATGGTCCGGGCGGGCGTGGTTTCCCATCCGTCGGAGTGGCCGCACAGCGGATTCCACGAGATCCAGTCGCCCCCCAGCCGCTACCGCCTGATCGACCAGGAGCGGCTGATCGCACTGACCGGAGCGGCGGACGACGCCGATCTGCGGCGGGCGCACCGCGAATGGATCGCGCAGGCGATCGAACGCGGAGCGATGGCGCGGCGGCCGGAGTTCACCTCCGCGCTGGCCGTCGGCAGCGCTCGGTTCGTGGCGCAAATCCAGAAGCAACTGGGCGTGCGGGCGCACGGCCGCAACATCACCCGAACCGACGACGACGCATACACCCTGCGCGAGCCGGAGGGCACTTACAGCGTCGATTTCGACCCCAAAAACGGCCTTCTAAGCGCTGAAAACAGCGTTTTTCTCGACATAAACGGCGAAGATTCAGTAGGTTAGCTTGGTCCGACCCCGATTTCAACGATTTCAATTTCTGCAGGTCATCCGCCACCGGCGGCAGAGCTACCCGCAATCGCTGGCCGAGCAGGAGGCGCGGGTGGAGGCGTTGCTGCGCGACCAGGCGCCGCCAGCGCTGATCCTCACCGAGCACCCCCCGATCTACACCATCGGCACCTCGGGCCGGGAGGAGGACATCCTCGCCCGCGAGATCGACGGCTGCCGCATCGCCGTCTACCACACCGGCCGCGGCGGCGAGGTGACCTACCACGGCCCCGGCCAGCTGCTCTGCTACCTCATCGCCGACCTGCGCGCCGAGCGCGACCTGCACCGCCACATCCACCGGCTGGAGGAGATGATCATCCGCGCCCTGGCCGACTTCGGCCTCTCCGCCGGCCGCAATCCGCGTGGCATCGGCGTCTGGATCGGCGGGCGCAAGATCGCCGCCGTCGGCGTGCGCTGCCGCAGGTGGGTGACCTGGCACGGCATCGCGCTCAACATCGCACCCGAGTTGCGCCACTTCCGCGGCATCGTCCCCTGCGGCATGCGCGATGCGCCGGTCACCTCGATGGCCGAGCTGGGCCGCACCCCCGACCGCCCGGCGGTGGAGGCGTGTCTCATCCACCACGCGCGGCTACTCTTCGCCCCGTCGGGCGATCCCATCCATCAGCCGAGATCCACGCGGGGTGCGCATTCATGAATCCTTCCACAATCAAAGTATTGGTCATCGGCGGCGGCGGCCGCGAACATGCACTCTGCTGGCGCCTTGCCCGCTGTCCCTCGGTCTCCGAGGTGCTCTGCGCGCCGGGCAACGCCGGCATCGCCTCCATCGCCCGCTGCCTGCCGATCGAGGCCGGCGCCATCGACACGCTGGTCGAGGCCGCCCGCGCGGAACAGGTCGACCTGGTGGTGGTCGGCCCCGAGGCGCCGCTGGTCGCCGGCATCGCCGACCGGCTGCGTGAGGCCGGCATCCCGGTCTTCGGGCCAGACGCCGCCGCCGCGCAACTGGAGGGCAGCAAGGCCTTCGCCAAGGCGTTGATGACCGAGGCGGGCGTGCCGACGGCGCGTTTCGTCACCACCACCTCGATGGCCCAGGCCGAGCAGACCATCCGCGAATGGGGCGCGCCGATCGTGGTCAAGGCCTCAGGCCTGGCCGCCGGCAAGGGTGTGGTGGTCGCCGAGAATGAGGCCACCGCGCTGGAGGCGGCGCGCGCCATGCTGACCGAGGCGCGCTTCGGCGACGCCGGCCGGGAGGTGGTGATCGAGGAGTGTCTGCAGGGTGAGGAGGCGTCGCTCTTCTTCATCATCAGCGGCGAAACAGTCATCCCGCTCGCCTCCAGCCAGGACCACAAACGGCTGGGCGATGGCGACACCGGGCCGAACACCGGCGGCATGGGCGCCTATTCACCCGCCCCCTGCATCCCCGACGCACTGCTGGCCGAGGCGGAAGTGACCATCGTCACCCCACTGCTGGCCGCGCTCGCCCGACGCGGCATCGACTTCATCGGCGTGCTCTTCGTCGGCGTCATGGTCACCGATGACGGGCTCAAGGTGCTGGAGTTCAACGTCCGCTTCGGCGATCCGGAGTGCCAGGCGTTGATGTGCCGCATGGAGGGGGATCTGGCCAGGCTGCTGCTCGCCGCGGCCGAAGGGCGGTTGGCCGAGGCCGAACCGCCGCGGTGGCGTGCGGATGCCGCCCTCTGCGTCGTCGTCGCCTCCGACGGCTATCCGGGCAGCTACCGCAAAGGCGAAGAGATCGCCGGGCTCGACGCGGTGGAGCGCACAGGCGCGGTGGTCTTCCACGCCGGCACCGCGCGTGACGCCCAGGGGCGGTTGGTCAATAGCGGCGGCCGGGTGCTGGGGGTCACCACCACCGCCCCGACCATCGCCGCGGCGCAACAGAAGGCCTACGCGGCGCTCAAGGAGCTGCGCTGGCCCGGCGGCATCTACCGGCGCGACATCGGCTGGCGCGCCGTCGCCCGGGAACAGCAGGCATGACGGCTTCTTGCGAAGCCGTCATCCGCGGCCAGGGGGGCCGCGCAAACCCGGAGGTTGCGCATGCAACCGACGGATTTGTAAGGGAATCGAAGACCGCGCCCTTCGATCCCCGTCAAGCAAAAAATCCACGGACGGACTTTTTGCGATGGAATCAGGCATCAACATGAGCAACGCCGCCATCAAGGTATTGATCCTGACCGGCAGCAAAAGCGACCTGCCGGTGGTCGAGCAGGCCCAAGCGGTGTTGCGCGACTTCGGCGTCCCCTGCCGCCTGCTGGTCCGCTCCGCCCACCGCACCCCGGAGGAGACGGTCGCCGCCGTGCGCGCGGCCGAAGAGGAGGGGTGTCAGCTGTTCATCTGCGCCGCCGGCATGGCCGCCCATCTGGCCGGCGTGGTCGCCGCCCACACCATCAAGCCGGTGATCGGCCTGCCGATCGCCTCCGGCAGCCTGCGCGGCGAGGATGCGCTGCTCTCCACGGTGATGATGCCGCCGGGGATGCCGGTGGCCACCGTGGCCATCAACGGCGCGCGCAACGCCGCCCTGCTGGCGCTGCAGATCCTGGCGCTGCACGACGACGAGCTGGCCGAGCGCTATCGGCGGATGCGGCGAAAGGCGGCGGAGGCGATCCTCGCCGACTGACGCCCGAGGCCGGGCCGGCAGCGCCGGCCCCACGCCCCGAATGCGCCTTCTCGCCGCCGCGAACTGGCTGCGCCGGGGCGGCCTGCTCGCCCACCAGACCGCCACCCTGCCGGGGATCGCCGCCCTGCCCGGCCACCCGCGCGCCCTGGCCCGCCTGCGCCGCTTCAAGCAACGCCCGGGGCCGTTCCTGCTGCTCCACGACGGCAGCCTGCGCGCCCGCATCCGCCTGCGCCGATGGATCGCCTGGCGCCGCCGCACGGCCCGCCGCTGGCTCCACCATCCACCGGCCGACGCCACGCTGCTGCTGCCTGCCGGCGGCCGCACCCCGGTCGGCGCGGCATGGCGCGGCGCCATCGCTCTGCGCCGGGCCGACGATCCGCCCACCCTCGCCCTGCTCGGCCGCGCCGGCGGCCTGCTCTTCTCCTCCAGCCTCAACCGCAGAGGGCGCCCTCCCGCCATGATCGACCGGCACCAGGCCCGGCGGCTGCACCGGGCGGCCATCCGCCTCCTGCCCGGCCCCACCGGCAGTGGCCGTCCCTCCCGCATCATCGACCTGCGCGGTCGCCGTCCCAGGCGGCTGCGTTAGTTGCCGCCCGCGTGGACCATTTCTAGCATCGACGCCCGGTTTGCGGCGGGTTCGCGGCCGGTTCGCACCCGCGCCGTATGGCGGATCGCATCGCAGGGTGCCGTTCCATCGCCTGTCACCGCCGCGATGACGGACTCCACAGAGACCGTCATCACCATTACCCCAGTGCATCGGGAGGAGATGTGTATCCGGTCGAGGGTGCCGCCCCGGGAGCGGGCTCATGAGTTTCCACCTGCCGACGATGGAGATCTCCGGCAAGGAGGTACTGCCGCTGATCGAGGGCGGCAAGGGGGTTGGCGCCTCCAGCGGCCGTTCCTCCGGGGCCTGGGCGCGTGCCGGCGGGGTGGGGACCTTCTCCGCGGTCAATGCCGACCGCTACGACGACAACGGCGAGTACATCCCGCTGGTCTACCGCGGTAAGAGCCGTATGGCCCGCCATGAGGAGCTGATCGAATACTCCATCGCCGGCGGCATCAGCCAGGCGAAGATCGCCCACGACATCGCCGGCGGCAACGGCCGCATCCATATGAACGTCCTATGGGAGATGGCCGCATCCGAACGGGTGTTGCGCGGCGTGCTGGAAGGGGCGCGCGGTCTGGTCCATGGCGTCACCTGCGGCGCCGGCATGCCGTTCAAGCTGGCCCCGCTGGCCGCGGAGTACCGCGTCTGGTATTACCCGATCGTCTCCTCGGCACGCGCTTTCCGCGCCCTCTGGCTGCGCTCCTACCGCAAGGTGCCGGAGTGGCTCGGCGGCGTGGTCTATGAGGATCCATGGCTGGCCGGCGGCCACAACGGCCTGTCCAACTCGGAGGATCCCCAGCAGCCGGAGCCGCCCTACGACCGCGTGGCGCTGCTGCGCCGGACGATGAACGAGTTCGGCCTGCAGCGCACCCCGATCATCATGGCCGGCGGCGTCTGGTGCCTGCGCGAATGGGTCGACTGGATCGACAACCCCGAGCTGGGGCCGATCGCCTTCCAGTTCGGCACCCGGCCGCTGCTCACCAAGGAGAGCCCGATCCCCGATCGCTGGAAGGAGAAGCTGCGTACACTCAAGAAGGGCGACATCGTGCTCAACCGCTTCTCACCCACCGGCTTCTACTCCTCGGCGGTGCGCAACAGCTTCCTGCGCGAGCTGGAGGAGCGGCTGGAACATGAGGTCTCCTACGTCGACCACCCCGCGGGCGATCTGCGGACCCCGTTCGTCTTCGGCGTGCGCCATCGCACCGTCTACGTCACCGAACACGATGCGCAGCGCATCGCCATCTGGCAGAAGGAGGGGTTCAGCAAGGCGCTGACCACCCCCGACTCCACGCTGATCTTCGTCACCCCGCAACAGGCGCAGGCCATCCGCAAGGATCAGCTCGACTGCATGGGCTGCCTGTCGCAGTGCAAGTTCAGCAACTGGGCCTGCAACGAACGCGGCACCACCGGTCACAAGGCCGACCCGCGCAGCTTCTGCATCCAACTCACCCTGCAGAACATCATCCACGGCGGGGATCCCGACCGCAACCTGATGTTCTGCGGCCACTCCGGCTATCGCTTCGCGGAAGACCCCCTCTACGCCGACGGCCACATCCCCACCGTGGCCGAGCTGATCGAGGTGATCCGCCGCGGCGACTGACCCCGCCGCCGCCTGCGCGCCGGCCACTACCGTGCGGCTGTTCCTCCACCGCTCGCCCCACGCAGACGCCCGCCCCGACGGCTCGCCGATCTCGCTCATCGTGCTGCACGCCATCTCGCTGCCGCCCGGCTGCTTCGCGCTCGACGGGCCGCGCGCGCTGTTTCTCGGCAGGCTCGACTGCGCACGCGATCCGCGCCTGGCACCACTCCGCGCCGAGCTGGAGGAGCTGCGCGTCTCGGCCCACTGCCTGATCGACCGCGCCGGCGACATCCACCAGTTCGTGCCGCTGGCCGAACGCGCCTGGCACGCCGGCGTCTCCTGCTGGCGGGGGCGGGAGCGGTGCAACGACTTCTCCATCGGCATCGAGCTGATCGGGGACGAGACCACCCCCTTCACCGAAGCGCAATACCACAGCGCCGCCGCCCTCTGCCGCACCATCATCGACCGCTATCCCACCATCGACGAGGAGTCGATCGTCGGCCACCGCGACATCGCCCCCGGGCGCAAATGGGATCCCGGGGCGCAATGGAACCACGCCCGCTTCCTCGCGCTGCTGCGCCGGGCCGCCCCACTGCCGCCGGAACTGCGTTTGCAATAGGCCAGAACAGCGCTACATTTCGCCGCCCCGGCGGCGGGGCCGGCATAGGCTACGGACGGCGCACGTCCGGAGGTTGCATGCGGCAGCCGACGGGACGGCAAGGGGGTCGAAGACCGCGCTCTTCGACCGCCGCCCGGACGTCAGGTCCACGGACGGACGTTTTGCGATCCGATCATTTCCATCAGGAACGGAACAGAGAACAACGGAAGCAATGATGGTTCCGCAAGAAACCATCATCGCGACCATGGAGGGTCGCCCAAATCCGGAGGTTGCAGACGCAACCGACGGATTTGCAAGGGGATCGAAGACCGCGCTCTTCGATTCATCGTAGAGCAAAAAGTCCACGGACGGACTTCTTGCGATCTAAATCGACTATGGCACTGGCAACGGAAGAGAAGAACGAGATCATCGCGAAGTTCGCAACCAAGGAGGGGGACACCGGCTCCCCCGAGGTGCAGGTGGCGCTGCTGACCGCACGCATCAATGGGCTGACCGAGCACTTCAAAACCCACCACAAGGATCACCACTCCCGACGCGGGCTGCTCAAGATGGTCGGCCGGCGCAGAAACCTGCTCAAGTATCTGCGCAACAAAGACTTCGACCGTTACCGCAGACTCATCGAACGTCTGGGGCTGCGCCACTGACCCGCCGTTCCCGCCGCGAGGCGATCCGCTCCGGATCGCCTCGTTGCGTTCCATACCCCGTCGATCCGCCATCCCACGCCGTTCGATCCCGTTCCCACCCGGTGAAGGCCGCTGCAACCATCGACCCGACGCACCAGAGGCGGTGCACGCACAGGGTTCTCCAGGCCAAGAGACGCACCCTCCGGGGGCCGATCGCAGCACGTACGCCCGCGGATTTTGTGACCTGACCGACACAACCAAAAAAGAGAAGAAAGAGAAAGAGAAAGAGATGTTCGATACCAAAACCGTAACCGCCAGCGTCGGCGACCAGACGCTCACCCTGGAGAGCGGGCGCATCGCCCGCCAGGCCGACGGCGCGGTGCTGATCCGGGTCGCCGACGTGGTGGTGTTGGTCGCCGCCACCGCTGCCCGCCAACCGCTGCAGGGGGTCGACTTCACCCCGCTGACCGTCCACTATCAAGAACGCATCTACGCCGCCGGCCGGTTCCTCGGCGGATTCTTCAAGCGCGAAGGGCGCCCGAGCGAGAAGGAGACCCTGACCAGCCGGCTGATCGACCGTCCCCTCCGCCCCCTCTTCCCCAAGGGGTACTTCCACGAAACGCAGGTGATCGCCACGGTCGTCTCGGCCGACGAGTACCACAACCCCGACGTCGTCGCCATCAACGGCGCCTCGGCGGCGCTGGCCGTCTCCGGCATTCCGTTCCAGGGGCCGATCGCCGCCGCGCGCGTCGGCCTGATCGACGGCGAGTTCGTCCTCAACCCCACCTACGGTCAGATGGAGCACTCCAAGCTCGATCTGGTCGTCGCCGGCACCCGCGACGCGGTGTTGATGGTCGAGTCGGAGGCGCACGAGCTCTCCGAGCAGCAGATGCTCGATGCGGTCCTCTTCGGCCAGCAGGGCTACCAGCCGGTGCTCGACGCCATCGAGGCGCTGGCCCGCCAGGTGGGCAAGCCGCCGATGGAGGTCGAGCTGGCCGGCGAGGACGAAGCGGCCGGAGCGGCGGTCGCCGAGGCCGTCGAAGAGGAGATCCGCACCGCCTACACCATCCGCGACAAGCAGCAGCGCGCCGGCCGGCTGGAGGAAATCCGCACCGCCGCCAAAGCGCGCTTCGCCGGCAGCGAGGAGCAGCCCGGCCCGTACCGGGAGAACGACGTGGCGCAGGCGGTCAAGGAGATCGAACGTCGGGTGGTGCGCCGGGCGATCATCGCCGGCCAGCCGCGCATCGACGGCCGCCGGACCGACGAGATCCGCCCGATCGACTGCCAGGTCGGCATCCTGCCGCGCACCCACGGCTCGGCGCTCTTCACCCGTGGCGAAACCCAGGCGCTCGTCACCATCACCCTTGGTACCGAATCGGACAAGCAGCTGATCGAATCGCTCGAGGGGGTGAGCAAACAGCGCTTCATGCTCCACTACAACTTCCCCCCCTACGCGGTGGGCGAAACCCGCCGCATCGGCCCCCCGGGGCGACGCGAAATCGGCCACGGCCGGCTGGCCAGGCGCGGCATCGAGGCGATGCTGCCCTCGGAAGAGGAGTTCCCCTACTCGATCCGCTCGGTCTGTGAGATCACCGAATCCAACGGCTCCTCGTCGATGGCATCGGTCTGCGGCACCTCGCTGGCCCTGATGGACGCCGGCGTGCCGCTGAAAAAGCCGGTCTCCGGCGTGGCCATGGGGCTGATCCTCGAGCCGGACGGACATGCCGTGCTGACCGACATCCTCGGCGACGAGGACCACCTTGGCGACATGGACTTCAAGGTGGCCGGCACCCGCGACGGCATCACCACCTTCCAGCTCGACATCAAGATCGGCGGGCTGACCCGTGAGATCATGGAGCAGGCGCTGGTCCAGGCCAGGGCGGGCCGGTTGCAGATCCTCGACATCATGGAACGCTGCATCGGCAAGCCGCGCGATGGCGTGGCCGACCACGCACCGCGCATGTTCACCATGAAGATCAAGCCGGAGAAGATCCGGGATGTAATCGGCCCCGGCGGGAAGGTGATTAAGGGGCTGGTCGATGAGACCGGTGCCAAGATCGACGTCGAGGACGACGGTACGGTCAAGATCTTCGCCTCCAGCTCCGACGCCGCCGAACTGGCCCGATCGCGGATCGAGGAGATCGTCTCCGAGGTGGAGGAGGGGAAGGTCTACACCGGCAAGGTGGTGCGGATCATGGATTTCGGCGCGTTCGTCCGCATCGCCGGCAACACCGACGGGCTGGTCCACATCTCGCAGATCGCCAACCACCGGGTCACCAGGGTGAGCGATGAACTCACCGAAGGACAGGAGGTGCGGGTCAAGGTACTCGAGGTCGACCGCAACGGCCGCATCCGGCTGTCGATCAAGGCGCTGCTTGACGACTGAGGCCGGACGGCGCCCGGGACGCCGCTACCACGAGACGCAGATCCCCGGCGGCCCGCGGGTGCTGTCGCGGCCGATGGAGCAGACCCAGTCGGTGGCGCTGGGGCTGATGGTCGACACCGGCAGCCGCGACGAGACCCCGGAGCAGAGCGGCATCGCCCACGCGCTGGAACACATGCTGTTCAAGGGGACGGCGAGGCTGTCGGTCGATCAGCTCTCCGAACGGCTCGACCTGCTCGGGGGTACGGCCAACGCCTTCACCTCGCGCGAGCGCACCTGCTTCCACATCCGCGTCCTGCACGAGGACTGGCCGGAAGCCCTGGAAATCCTGATGGACATGCTGCTCGAACCGGCCCTGCCGCAGGAGGAGTGGCAGCGCGAACGCGAGGTGATCTTCTCCGAGATGGCCATGGTCGACGACAACCCCGACGAATGGGCCTTCGAGCGCCACATGGGGGCGATCTTCCCCGACCACGGGCTGGGACGGCCGACGCTGGGCAGCCACGAGACGCTGAACGGCTTCGACCACACCACGCTGCGCGCCTTCCTCGAGGCGCGCTACCGCCCGCCCCGGCTGCAGGTGATGGCCGCCGGCCGCATCGACCACCAGCGGTTGTGCGACGCCGTCGCCGCCCGCCGCTGGCCCGGCGGCGGGGCGCAGGAGGCGCGCAACGACCGCCCCATGGCCGGTGGCCGCTGGAACCTGTTGCCGCGGGAGATCGAGCAGGCCCACATCATCGCCTCCTTTCCCGGCATTCCGGTCGCATCCGAGGAACGGCCGCAGGCATGGCTGGCCAACCAGATGCTGGGCGGCGGGATGAGCTCGCTGCTCTTCCGCGAGGTACGCGAGAAGCGTGGGCTCGCCTACAGCGTCGGCTCCCACCTCTCCACCTACCAGCATCAGGGGATCTGGAGCATCAGCTGCGGCACCGAGCCGGAGTTGATGGACCGCTGCCTGCAGGTGATCCGCGACGCCCTCTCCCGCTTCGCCGAACGGATCGACCCGGAGGCGCTCGCCCGGGCCAAGCGGCAGATGGAGGTGCAGCTGCGCATGGCCATGGACTCGGTTGACGGCCAGATGATGGCCCTCTCCGCCCGCTTCAACGAGGAGGAGGTGGTCGATCCGCTGGAGTGGTCGCGGCGGATCCGTGCCACCGACGCGGGGACGGTACAGGCATGGATTCAGCGCCGCCTCGAGCAGCCGGCCAGCTGGAGCTTCTGCGCCCCGCAGCGTGCGCTGGAGCGTCTTCCCGCCGGCTGAGCCCATCCCGTCGTCGTCCCATGATCGAGGCCATCCGCGAGGACATCGCCACCGCCTTCGACCGCGATCCCGCCGCCCGCACCTGGTGGGAGGTGGTCACCAGCTATCCCGGCCTGCACGCCATCTGGTGCTATCGCGTCGCCCACCGGTTGTGGCGACACGGCTGGCACTGGGCGGCCCGCTTCCTCATGCATCTGGCCCGCTGGGCCACCGGCATCGAGATCCACCCCGGCGCAACCATCGGCCGCCGCTTCTTCATCGACCACGGCATGGGGGTGGTGATCGGCGAGACCACCGAGATCGGAGACGATGTCACCCTCTACCACGGTGTCACCCTGGGGGGAACCACCTGGCGCAAGGAGAAGCGCCACCCCACCCTGGGCAACGGCGTGGTGGTCGGCGCCGGCGCCAAGATCCTCGGCGCCATCACCATCGGGGACGAGTCGCGCATCGGAGCCAACTCGGTGGTGCTGCGCGACGTCCCCCCCCACTCCACCGTGGTCGGCATCCCGGGGACGGTGGTCGGCACCACCGAGTCGATGATCGTCGACGGCAAGATCAACCTCGACCACCATCTGCTGCCCGATCCGGTGGCCGAGGCGCTCAAACATGTGCTGAAGATGATCGACGACCTCAACGCCCGCGTCGACGGGCTCCACCCCGGCGAAGAGGACGAACGGGCACGCAGACTCCACGAGGATATGCGCAAGGAGCACGAGCGGCTGGACCGTTTTCTTGGCGGAGGGGGAATCTGATCGGTAGCCTCGCCCCGCGGCGTCCGCGCCGCCGGGGAGAAGCATGGACGAACGCAAACCGACGGACGAACACGACTTCAGCGACTTCGACGACCTCTTCGACGGAGATCCCGACGCCGATCTGATCGACGACCTGCCGGAGGAGATCGATCCGGCGGAACCGGACCCCGCCGCCGCACCGGCCGCAGAGCCCGGACCCACCGGGGATCGGCCGCCGGAGCAGCCCCCGGGGGATGGGGAGGCGGCGCAGGAGCGCGCCAAGCCCCCACCGGATGGCGGGGGGGCAGCGCCGGCGGAGGCGATGGAGGAAGATGGCGCCGCGCCGGAGGGGATGCCGGAGGAGGAGCCTCCGCCGGCAGTCGAGGCCGAGCCGGATGGAACGGCCCTCTTCGACGACGACGAAGCCCCCGACATCGACATCCCCGACGACGAACCGGCGGAAGAGATCCCGGCCGATGAAGCCGACGACGCCCTGGAAGAGCTGGAGGAGTTCGACGAGCTCCTCCTCGACAATGAAGAGGAGGAGGAGAGCACCGGCCCCGATACGGCGTTCGCCGAAAGCGTCGCACTGGAGCAGATGGAGGCGGCACCCGCGCCGTCGGCGGAACCGCCACCGGTGGAAGAGGCCCCCCCCTCCCCCGGGAATGAGGAGGAAGAAGAGGAACCGCTTCTGCCCGAGGAGACGGGCGGGGAGCAGATCGCCCCCCCGGCCGATGATGAGTCCGAGGAGGAATCGATGAAATCGAACATGATTGCCTTGATCGCCGGGGCGGTCGCGTTGGTCGCCAGCCTCGGAGGGCTGTGGTTGGGCTACAGCGCCAAGGCCGACGTGGCCGCACTGCCCGCCGCGCCGGCGACGGGCGCCCCGGCCCTGGATGCGGCGAAGATCGACGCGCTGGAGAAGCGCACCGGCGCGCTCGATACGAGGCTGACCAAACTGGCCACCCAGCTGGCCGCCTCCGGCGCCATGGGCGGGGAGGATGTGGCCGGACGCATCGAGGCGCTCGACGGCCGCATCGCCCGGATGGAGCGGCTCGTCGCCGATATGAGGGAGCAGATCGGACGGCTGCGCACCCGGCTGACCGCGCAACCCGCCGCCGCCCCGCGCCGCCCCGTGGCGCACCGCAAGCGCGCAGCGCCCCCCGCCAGGAGGAAGGCCCCCGCCCCGCGGGCGCGGAAGGGAGGCTGGTTCGTCAACCTCACCTCACACTCCACCGAGGCGTCGGCGCAGCGTCAGATCCGCCAGATGGCCAGGCTGGACATCCATGCCGAGAGCAAGCAGGTGCTGGTCCGGGGGCGACGCTACTTCCGGGTACGCATCCCCGGCTTCGCCAGCAAGCAGAAGGCGCAGGAGTTCCGCCGCATGCTGGCGCGCAAGCACCACATCACCGACAGTTGGGTATCCAACTACTGAGCCAGTCCACCCCCGAGCACCTTTGACGGCTTCGCAAGAAGCCGGCATCGCGGCCATGGACGACCGCGCAAAACCGGAGCCTGCGCATGCAAGAGACGGTTTTGTAAGGGGATCGAAGACCGCGCTCTTCGATCGCCGTGAAGCCAAAAAGTCCATGGACGGACGTTTTGCGGTGGGAACATCTTTGAACCGGAGCGACACCACCACATGACCGACACCACCCGTTCCCGATCCGACTACGCCCGCGCCAGCCGGCTGCTGCCCGGCGGCGTCAACTCGCCGGTACGCGCCTTCAAATCGGTCGGCGGCACGCCGCGCTTCATCGCCTCGGCCGCCGGCAGCCGCATCCGCGATGTCGACGGCACCGAATACATCGATTATGTCGGCTCGTGGGGGCCGATGATCCTCGGCCACGCCCACCCGGAGGTGGTCGCCGCCGTGCAGCAGAGCGCCGCCGCCGGCATGAGCTTCGGCGCGCCGTGCGAGCTGGAGATCGAGCTGGCCGAGCTGGTGGTGGAGATGGTGCCGTCGATCGAGGTGGTGCGCTTCGTCAACTCGGGCACCGAGGCGACGATGAGCGCGCTCAGGCTGGCCCGCGGCTTCACCGGCCGCGACAAGTTCATCAAGTTCGACGGCGGCTACCACGGCCACGGCGACGGCTTTCTGGTCAAGGCGGGCTCGGGTGCCGCCACCTTCGGCGAGCCCGACTCCGCCGGCGTACCGGCCGACTACGCCCGGCTCACCCTGACCGCGCCGTTCAACGACCTCGATGCGGTCGAGACGCTCTTCCACGACAACCCGGATGAGATCGCCGCGATCATCGTCGAGCCGGTGCCGGGCAACACCGGCGTGCTCGACCTCTACTCCACCGGCTTCCTCGCCGGGCTGCGCGGGCTGTGCGACACCCACGGGGCGCTGCTCATCTTCGACGAGGTGATGAGCGGCTTTCGCGTAGCGCCCGGCGGCGCGCAGCAGCGCTTCGGCATCACCCCCGATCTCACCTGCCTGGGCAAGATCATCGGCGGCGGCCTGCCGGTCGGCGCCTACGGCGGCCGCGAGGAGATCATGCGCCGCGTCGCCCCCGACGGCCCGGTCTATCAGGCCGGCACCCTCTCCGGCAATCCGCTGGCCATGCGCGCCGGCATCGAGACCCTGATCCGCCTGCGCCGGCCCGGCTTCTATGAGGCGCTGGAGGAGAAGAGCGCCCGACTGGTCGCCGGGCTGCTCGATGGCTGCCGCAAGGCCGGGGTGCCGGCGATCGCCAACCGGTGCGGCTCGATGTTCACCCTCTTCTTCACCGAGCGTGACGCCATCGGCTGCGGCAGCGATGTGGGCGACTTCTGCGACCTCGACCGCTTCGGCCGCTATTTCAATGCCATGCTCGACGAAGGCATCTACCTGGCGCCGTCGCAGTACGAGGCGCTCTTCGTCTCCGCCGCCCACAGCGACGACGACATCGACGCCACCATCGCCGCCGCCGCGCGCGCCCTGGCCCGGCTGGCGTGACACCACCGGCTTCCCCCGTGCGCGACCTGCTGGAGGCCGTGCGTTTCAACGAGGCAGGGCTGGTGCCGGCGATCGCCCGGGATGTTGCCACCGGCCGGGTGCTGATGCTGGCCTGGATGAACGCCGAGTCGCTGCAGCAGACCGTGGCCACCGGCTACGCCCACTACTGGTCGCGTTCACGCGGCCGCCTGTGGAAGAAGGGGGAGCGCTCCGGCCACCTGCAGCGGCTGGAACGCATCCTGCTCGACTGCGACGGGGACACGCTGCTGCTCGATGTCCACCAGACGGGCCCTGCCTGCCACACCAACCGCCCGAGCTGCTTCTACCGCGCCTGGCACGACGACGGCTGGCAGACCATCGAGGAGCCGGTGGAGTGATGCCCGACCGTCCCTCCGCCGCCAACATCCTCGCGCAGTTGACCGAGGTGATCGAGGCGCGCAAGCAGGCCGCACCGGAGGCCTCCTATGTCGCCTCGCTCCTCGCCCGGCCGGACAAGATGGTGCAGAAGATCGGCGAAGAGGCGGTGGAGACGGTGATCGCCGCCAAGAACGGCGAGAAGGAGCAGATTATCTACGAAACCGCCGATCTCTGGTTCCACACCCTGGTGATGCTCTCCGCCCACGGCCTGAGCGCGGAGGATGTGTTGCGCGAGCTGGCACGCCGCTTCGGCGTCTCGGGCATCGACGAGAAGGCCGCGCGGCGGAGCTGACCCCCGCGATGGAGGCGGAAACAGCCGCCGACAACCCCCGCCCCTGGCTGCTCGTCTGGCTGGCGATCTCCCTGCTCTCGCTCGGACTGGTGCCGCTGTTCGACCTCGACGAGGCGATCTACGCCCAGACGGCATGGGAGATGCTCCACGGCGGCGACTGGCTGGTGCCGCAGGCCAACGGCATCCCCTTCTTCGAAAAGCCGCCGCTCTTCTACTACCTGATGGACGCCTCCTTCGTTCTGTTCGGCACCGACGCCTTCGCCGCCCGGCTGCCCTCGCTGCTGTTCACCCTGGCCACCGCCGGGCTGTTGCTCCATGCCGGCCGCAGGCTGCGCGGTGCCGACACCGGCTGGCTGGCCGCGCTGATCTTCCTCTCCATGCTCGAGGTGGGGGTGCTGGCCCACGCCGCCATCCTCGATGCCGCGCTCAACTTCTTCCTCGCCGCCACCCTGATCTGCTGGTGGCTGTGGTGCCGCCACGGCAGGCGGCGCGACCTGTGGCTTGCGGCGGCGGCGATGGGTGCCGCGGTCGGTGTCAAGGGACCGGTCGGCGTGGTGGTGCCGCTGGCCGTCATCGGCCTGGAGCTCTTGATCTCCGGTCGGCTGACCGCCACCCTGCGCGCCATCCATTGGCCACCGGTGGTGCTGCTCTTCCTGCTCACCGCCACCCCGTGGTACCTGCTGATCCTGTGGCGCAACGGCCCCGGCTTCCTGTGGGAGTTCCTCATGGTGCACAACCTCGGCCGGGCGCTCCATCCGATGCAGGGCCATGGCGGTCGCTGGTTCTACTACCTGCCGGTCGTGGCCGTCTCCGTGCTCCCATGGATCGCCCTGCTGCCAAAGATGGCACGCGGCCTGGGCGCCGGCGCGGAAGCTGCCCGCAGCCAACGCTTCCTGTTGCTGTGGACGGTGGTCACCGTGGTCATCTTCTCGCTGGCCCGGACCAAGCTGCCGCACTACATCTCCTCCATTTACCCCGCAGTTGCGCTGTCCATCGCCCTGCATATCGGCCCACGGCTGCGCCGGCTGGAGGCCGCAGCCACCCTGCTGCTGCTCCTGCCGCTGGTGCTGTTGATCGGGCTGCTCCCCTGGCTGTGGCCGTGGCTGACCGGGCTGGCCCACCATCCGCGCGCCATCGCCGCGCTGGCCCAGCCGATCGCCCCGAACTGGCACTCCGCGGTGGCCGCGTTGCCGCTGGCCGTCGCGCTCGGCTGGCTGTGGCGCCGTCGCACCCCGGTGGCGCTGGCTGCGGTCGGCATCATGCTGCAGACCGCCGTGGTGTTCGGCCTGCTGCCGACCGCCTCCGCCGTGATGCAGGGGCCGAAGCTGGCCATCGCCGGGATCATCCGGCAGCTGCCGCAGGAGATCCCGGTGTTCAGCTACGACCTCAACGCGCCGTCGATCTCCTTCTACTCCGACAGGCGCTACCACATCCTGCTGGATCGCACCGGCCGGGAGCGGCTCGCCGCCATGCAGCCGCCGTTCGCCCTCGTCCTGCGCAGTGAGGCGCGTTCCGCGCTGCCGAAGCGGTTGCGCCGGCTGGCGCCGGTGATCGATCGCGGCGGCTACCTGCTGTTGCTGGTGCGATGAAGCTCTCGGTGGTGATCCCCGCCTTCGATGAGGAGGCCCGGCTGCCCCGGACGCTGGAGGAGGCGACCGCCTGGCTCGACGACCGGCTGGAGCAGGGCGACCTGTTCGACGACTACGAGATCATCGTCGTCGACGACGGCAGCCGCGATCGAACCGCAGAGGTGGTGGAGCAGCTCGCCGGCGCGCGCTCCCGCCTGCGGTTGCTGCGCCAGCCGGGAAACCGCGGCAAGGGGGCGGCGGTGCGCCGCGGCATGATCGAGGCCAACGGTGACATTCGGCTCTTCATGGATGCCGACCACTCCACCCACATCCGTGAACTGGAGCGCGGCTGGCCGCTGCTGCAACAGGGCGCGGGGGTGGTGATCGGCTCGCGCCAGCACGCCGAATCGGAGATCGCCCGCCACCAATCGTGGCTGCGCGAATCGATGGGCAAGTGTTTCAACGCCATGATGCGGGGGATGACCGGCATCCCCCTGCAGGACACCCAGTGCGGCTTCAAGATGTTCACCGCCGAGGCCGCCGCTCTGCTCTTCCCGCAGCAGCGGATCGACGGCTTCAGCTTCGATGTCGAACTGATCTACCTGGCACAGCGCGCCGGCATCGAGGTGGCGGAGATCCCGGTACGCTGGGTCAACGAACCCCACTCACGGGTGCGCATGCTGATCGACCCGCTGCACATGGCGGCGGATGTGGTCCGCATCCGGCTTATGCATAACAAAAAATAATATAAATAGGTAAAAACTTTCATTAGACTTATCATCTACGCGCCGTAGCATGCGCCCATCGACGGCGGCGCCCCGCTCGGGCCGTGCCGCCGACACATCCCGATACCCGACAAGGAGTTTCCCCATGGCACTGGACCAATCGAATCGCTACTCCGATCTGAGCCTCAAGGAGGAGGATCTGATCGCCGGCGGCCGGCATCTACTGGCGGCCTACCGGCTGCTGCCCAAGCCGGGCAACGGCTTTCTCGCCACGGCCGCGCACGTGGCGGCGGAGTCCTCCACCGGCACCAACGTGGAGGTCTGCACCACCGACGACTTCACCCGCGGCGTCGATGCGCTGGTCTATGAAATCGACGAGAACGCCTTCGGCGAGCAAGGCGGCCTGATCAAGATCGCCTACCCGGTCGAGCTGTTCGACCGCAACCTGCTGGACGGCAAGCATGGCGTGGCGCACATGACCAGCCTGATCATCGGCAACAACCAGGGCATGGGCGACATCATCGGCCTGCGCCTGCTCGATTTCATGGTGCCGGAGTGCATGATCCGGAACTTCGACGGCCCGAACGCGAACATCGTGGACATGTGGCGCGTGCTGGGTCGTCCGGAGAAGGACGGCGGCTACATCGCCGGCACCATCATCAAGCCGAAGCTGGGCCTCAGGCCCGAGCCGTTCGCCAAGGCCTGCTACGACTTTTGGCTGGGCGGCACCTTCATCAAGAACGACGAGCCGCAGGCGAACCAGAGCTTCTGCCCGATGAAGGAAGTGATTCCGCTGGTGGCCGAGGCGATGGACCGCGCCCAGCAGGAGAGCGGCGAGGCGAAGCTCTTCTCGGCCAACATCACCGCCGACGATCCCGAGGAAATGGTGGCCCGCGGCAACTTCATCCTCGAGGCCTTCGGCAAGTACGGCAACGAGAAGCATGTGGCCTTCCTGGTGGACGGTTTCGTGGCGGGTCCCGTGGGCATCACCACCGCACGCCGTCGCTTCCCCGACACCTTCCTGCATTACCACCGCGCCGGCCACGGCATGGCGACCAGCGAGGTCAACCCGCGCGGCTACACGATGCTCTGCCACATGAAGATGGCCCGCCTGATGGGCGCCTCCGGCATCCACACCGGCACGATGGGCTACGGCAAGATGGAAGGCGGCCGCGACGACCGCGTGCTCGCCTACATGCTGGAGCGCGACGAGTGCCAGGGGCCCTACTTCCACCAGAAGTGGCACGGCATGAAGGCGACCACGCCGATCATCTCCGGCGGCATGAACGCGCTGCGTCTGGTCGGCTTCTTCGAGAACCTGGGGCATGCCAACGTGATCAACACCTGCGGCGGCGGCGCCTTCGGGCACATCGACGGCCCGGCCGCGGGTGGCAAGTCGCTGGATCAGGCTTACCAGTGCTGGAAGGAGGGTGCAGACCCGATCGAGTTCGCGAAGGAGCACAAGGAGTTCGCGCGCGCCTTCGAATCCTTCCCGTGGGATGCGGACAAGCTCTTCCCCGGCTGGCGGGAGAAGCTGGGCGTGCACGCCTGATCGCGTCCCATCGCCTCGAAATGGAAGCCCCCGCAACCGCGGGGGCTTCTTTGTTTCGCCGGCATCGCAACCCGCCGGCATCCCTCCCGATCAGAGCCTGGCCAGACAGTCGAGCGCGGCCAGGCGATAGCACTCGGCCAGCGTCGGGTAGTTGAAGACGTTGCGCACCAGATCGTCCACCACGCCGTGATAGCTGCGCACCAGCTGGCCGATGTGGATCAGCTCGCCGGCCGACTCGCCGACGATATGGACACCGAGCAGCCGGCGGTCGGCCCGCGCCACGTTGAGTTTCACCATGCCGCGGTAGTCGCCGATGATCTTGCCCCGCGCGCTCTCGCTGTAGCGACCGTATCCGGTGACGAAATCGACCCCCTCGGCCCTGAGCTCCTCCTCCGTCTCTCCGATCGAGGAGACCTCGGGAATGGTGTAGATGGCCATGGGGAGCTCGGAGAGGGTGCCGGCACGCACATCGCCCAAGGCGTGGCAGGCCGCCACCCGCCCCTGCTCCAGTGCGGCCGAGGCGAGCGCCGGCTTGCCGATCAAATCGCCCACCGCGTAGATGTGGGGCACCGAGGTACGGAAGTGGTCGTCCACCGCGATCCATCCGTGGTCATCCAGCACGATCCCGGCACGCGCCACCTTCAGGCTCTCGATGTTGGGCATCCGCCCCATGGCGTAGAGCAGGCAGTCGCCCTCCTCCTCCGAGCCGTCGTCCAGCAGGGCGGCAACCCGACCGCCGTCGCGCCGGATCTCCACCACCGCCCGCTCCATGCGAAAACCGACCCCCATCGCCGCCATCGCCTCGCTCAGCGCCGCCACCATATCCTCGCTCAACCAGGAGAGCAGCCGCCGGTGGTGGTCGATCATGGTCACCTCCACCCCGAGGGCGGCGTAGATCGAGGCGAACTCGCAGGCGATCACCCCGCCGCCGACCACCAGAAGCCGATGGGGCAGCCGGGTCATGCGCAGGATGGAGGTGGAGTCATGCACCGATACGCGATCGAAAGGCACCTGCCGGGGGCGACGCGGCCGGGAGCCGGTGGCCAGCACCACCGATGCGGCCTGCAGCCGCCGGCGCTCGCCGTTGGGGGCGCACACCTCGAGGGTATGGGGATCGAGGAACGACGCCTCGCCGGGAATCAGCGCCACACCGCTCTTCATCAACCGGTTGAGCAGCACCGACTCCTGCTGGTTGATCACATCCTCCTTCTTGCGGATGGCGTCCAGCAGCATGGCGTGCGGCCGGCGCACCCCCACCTCAAGCGCCTGACGCATCCCCGATCGCCCGGCCACCGCCACGGCGTAGGCCGCCTCGCGCAGCGCCTTGCTCGGGATGGTCCCGGTGTGCAGCCCCACACCACCCAGACGCGGCTTGCGCTCGACCAGCGCCACGGTCCGGCCCGCCTGCGCCGCCGTCATCGCCGCCTGCTGCCCCGCCGGACCGGAGCCGACCACCACCAAATCGAAGGCGGCCTGTTGCCTGCTCACGCCAGCGCCTGCCGCACGGCGGTGCAGAGCCGCTCCTGATCGTAGGGCTTGCGCAACACGCCGGCGATGCCCCGCTCGATGAAGCGATCGCGCACCTCGCTGCCGTCATAGCCGGAGGCGATCACCACCCGCACCGCCGGATCGATCCGCTGCAGGGCGCGCAGCGCGGCATCGCCGTCCATGCGCGGCATGGTGAGATCGAGCAGCACCAAGTCGATCTCCGAGGCGCGCGCGCGGTAGCATTCCACCCCCGCGGCACCGTCCCCGGCGGAGAGGGCCCGGTATCCCGCATCCTCCAGCATGGCCACCGCCGCCTCACGAACCGACTCTTCGTCCTCCACCACCAATACGGTCGCACCACCGCCCGAGAGCGGCATGGGCGCTTCATCCACCCGGGCCTCCACCTCCTTTCCCGGCTGCCCGGCCGCCGGCAGCAGGACGGTGATGCGGGTGCCGCGTCCGGGGGCGGAATCGAGCCGGATGTAGCCGTCGTGGCCCCGCACGATGCCGAGCAGTGCGCTCATCCCCAGCCCGCGACCGGTGAACTTGGTGGTGAAGAAGGGGTCGAAGATGCGCTGCTGCGTCGCCGGATCCATACCACAACCGTCATCCTCCACCTCAAGGTAGAGATAGCGTCCCGGCCGTATCCGCTCCACCGCGACGCAACCGGCCAGCCACGCCGCATCGAAAAGGCCACAGCCGGTACGCAGCACGATGCGCCCCTCCCCCTCGATCGCCTCGTTGGCGTTGGTGATCAGATTCATCACCAACTGCTGCAGCTGCGATTCGTCGGCCTCCAGCGGCGGCAGATCGTCGGCCAGCTCCATCTGCAGCCCCACCTCCTTCTTGAGCGACACCTCGAGCAGCTCGGCCATCGAGCGCACCTCCTCCGACAGATCGAGCCGGCGGGTGACGAAGCGACCGCGGCCGGAGTAGGCCAGCATCTGGCGACAGAGCGTCGCCGCCCGCTCCGCCGACTGGCCGATGCGGACCAGATGGGCCCGCGCGGATACTGGATCCTCCCGCAACTTGGCGTCGGCAAGCGAGACATTGCCCAGGATGGCTGTCAGGATGTTATTGAAATCGTGAGCGATCCCACCGGCAAGCACCCCGAGCGACTCCAGCCGCTGGGTGTGTTCGAGCTGCTTCTGCTGCTCCAGCTGCTCGGTGATGTCGCGATCGACACAGGCATGGTACTGCGTGTTGCCCTCACGATCGGGGATGGGCGAGACCACCCGCTCCAGATTGCGCCGCCGCCCATCCGCTCCTGCGATCTCCACCATCCCCTTCCACTGATCGCCGCCGTTGACCCGGGCGACGATCTCACGGTAGAGCGCATCGTCCCGCCCCCCCCCGCGCAGCTCGGCGGCGTAGCGGCCGATCAGTGCGTTCGGCTCCATACCGAAGAGGGCGCCCGCCCCGCGGTTGGCGTAGCAGATCCGCCCCTCGCGGTCGGTGATGGTGATCGCCTCGGCGACGTACTCCATCGCCTGCATCAACATGCGGATGCGCTCCTGATGGCGCCTGCGCCGGGTGAGATCGCGCAGCACCCCCTGCACGCCGACGATCCGCCCCCCGGCGTCGCGCAGCGCGGCGGAGTTGATCTCCACCGGGTGGAGACCGCCGTCGCGGTCGACCACGGAGACCTCGTAGCTGCTGCGCTCCTTGAGTCCGTCGATCTTGCACGCGAACTCCCCGCGCACGAATGCACGGTGCTCCGGAGCGATGAAGGGATCGAAGCGGCGGCCGGCCAGCTCCTCCCGCGACAGCCCGAGCAGCCGCGCCAACGCCCGGTTGACCAGGGTGAAACGCCCCTCGCGGTCGATGGCATAGATCGGATCCACCGCCTGATCGACCAGACGCTGCACCCGCTCCAGCTCCTGTTCGTGTTGGTGGCGCGCGGTGACGTCGCGCACCGCCACCAACACCCGCGCCCGCGCCCCCGCCATGCGGGATGCCTGCACCTCGCCGAAGACGATGCCGCCATCCTCCCGCACCACCCGGTAGACCACCGGCTCGGCGCGACCGCCCGGCTCGGCCATCAACCGGGCGATCCGCCGCGCCGCCCGCGGCCGGTCGTCGGGATGGAGCAGCTCCAGCGCATTGCGTCCGAGCAGCTCCTCCCCGGATGCGCAGCCGACCATCTCCGCCAGGCGGCGGTTGGCAAAGAGGATGGTCCCCCCCTCGTGGACCAGGATCCCCTCGTAGATCGTCTCCAGCAGCTCGGCGATGAAGCCGCGGGCATCGCCCTCCGGCAACGACGCGGGGTCGAACATCTCCTCGAACGCTTTACTTTGCATCCCGCCGATGCTATAAAGCGGTCGTGGACAGGCAATCGCCAACGGTGCGCATGCAGCAGCGGAGCATCGCCATCGTCGCCGGCATCCGCACCCCCATCGGCAAGGCCGACGGCGCGCTGGCGGAGCTCGACGCCCCCACCCTCGGCACGCTGGCGTTGCGTGAACTGCTCGCCCGCAGCCCGGCGGCACCCGAGGCGGTGATCATCGGCAACGTGATCCAGCCGAGCAACGCCGCCAACATCGCCCGTGTGATCGCGCTGCGCGCCGGAGTCGACCGCGCGGTGCCGGCGCATACCGTGCAGCGCAACTGCGCCTCCGGCATGCAGGCGGTGACCGACGCGGCGATGCTCATCGCCTCCGGTCGCGCCGAGGTGGTGGCCGCCGGCGGCGTGGAGTCGATGACCCACGCGCCGCTGCTGTTCCACGACGAAGTTCGGCGCGCTCTTGCGCGCCGGCGCCGCTCGCGGGGAAGCCCCCCCCTTTCCTCCATTCCCCGCGAGCTGGCGCGCATCTTGCCCCGGCTCAAGCCGCGGGCGGCACTGATCGAGGGGCTGACCGATCCGGTCGCGCGGATGAACATGGGTCAAACCGCCGAGCTGCTGGCCGACGAGTTCGCCATCAGCCGCGAGATGCAGGACGCCTTCGCTCTGGAGAGCCACCAGCGGGCTGTACGCGCACGCGAGGAGGGGTGGCTCGACGCCGAGCAGATGACCCTCTTCCCCCCGCCCGACTACACCCCCTTCCGCCGCGACGAGGGGATCCGACCCCAACAGAACATGGAGGAGCTCGCCCGACTCAAGCCGGTCTTCTCCCGGCCGCTCGGCACGGTCACCGCCGGCAACAGCTCGCAGATCAGCGACGGCGCGGCCATGCTCATGCTGGCCGACCCGAGGCGGGCCAAGGCCGAGGGATGGCCGGTGCTCGGCTACATCCACGACTGGCACTACGCCGGCTGCGATCCGGAGCGCATGGGGCTGGGGCCGCTCTTCGCCTGCCACCGGCTGCTCGGCCGCCACGGCCTGACCATGGCGGAGATGAGCCGGGTGGAGATCAACGAGGCCTTCGCCGCGCAGATCCTGGCGCTACTGGCGGCGATGGAGAGCAAGACGTTCCACCAGCGCCACGGGCTGGGGGCGCCGCTGGGGGCGCCGGAGCGCGACCGCCTCAACATCTGGGGCGGGGCGATCGCCATCGGCCATCCGGTGGGGATGACCGGCGCGCGGCTGATTCTCTCGCTCTGCCACCAGCTGCGCGCAGCCCCCGGGCTGGCCCTGGCCACGCTCTGCATCGGCGGCGGTCAGGGCGGCGCGGTGCTGCTCGGGAGCGAGCCATGACCGTAGCGCTGATCGACGGCGACCCGCCCCGGCTGCGCTTCTCCAGCACCGACGGTCCCAACCTGCTCGATGGCGCCACCATGGAGGCGCTGGAGGGGCTGCTCGACCGGCTGGAGGCCGACCCGCCCGAGCTGCTCTGCATCGACAGCGCCGACCCGCGCTGCTTCCTCGCCGGCGCCGACATCCACGAGATCGAGGCGGTCGGGAGCGCCGACCAGGCCGAGGCGCTGGCCCAGCGCGGTCAGGCGATCTGCCAGCGGCTGCACGCGCTTCCCTCGACCACCATCGCCATCGTCTCCGGCTCCTGCCTCGGCGGCGGGCTGGAGCTGGCCCTGGCCTGCGACTACATCGTCGCGCTGGAGCACCCGGCGACCAGACTGGGCCTGCCGGAGGTGAAGATCGGCATCCACCCCGGCTTCGGCGGCTGCCTGCGGCTGCCACAGCGCGTCGGCTGGCCGCAGGCGGTGGCCATGATCAGCAGCGGGCGAACGCTCGACCCCCGGCAGGCGCGCCGCATCGGGCTGGCCGACTGCACCTGCCGCGCCGGCGCGGTGGAGCGGGCGATCGCGCAGCTCGCCGCCCGGGGCAAACGGAGGCAGCAACCGCCCGCCCCGTGGTGGTTCCGCCTCTGGCCGGCGCGGCGGCTCTTCTTCCTCATCGCCGAACGCAGGCTCGCCGCCCGCTTCCCCCACCTCGACCTGGAGCAGAGCTACCCGGCGCTGCCCGCACTCCTCTCCCTGATGGGCGAGATCTACGGCATGAGCGACGGGCTGGCGCTGGCCCGCGAGGCGGAGTCGCTCGGCCGGCTGGCCTGCAAGAGCCCGTGCAAGCATCTGGTGCGCGCCTTCTTCCTCGGCAACCGGCTGAAGAAGCTGGAGGGCCCCCGCCCCGAGCCGCCGGCGCAGGTCGCCGTCTACGGCGCCGGAGTGATGGGGCACGGCATCGCCTGGGTGGCATCGAAGGCAGGGCGGGTCGATCTGCACGACCTCACCCCCCCGGCGCTGGGGCGCGCCCTCAAGCAACTCGCCCGGCTCGACCGCACCGGCGGCCGCCGGCTGGAGCGGATCCGCCCCGCCTGCGACGACAGCGGGCTGGCCGCCTGCAGCGTGGTGATCGAGGCGGTGGTGGAGGATCTCGAGGCCAAGCAGGCGCTGTGGCGGCGCATCGAGCCGCTGGTCGCCGAGGATGCGCTGCTGCTCTCCAACACCTCCTCGCTGCCGATCAGCGACCAGCAGCAGGCGCTGGCCCACCCCGAGCGGATGGCCGGGCTCCACTTCTTCAACCCGGCGCCGAAGATGCCGCTGGTCGAGGTGATCGCGGGTGCGGCCACCGCGCCGGAGACGATCGAACGGGTGCGGCGGCTGGCCGTCGCCTGGGGCAAATACCCGGTGGTGGTGGCCGACCGCCCCGGCTTCCTGGTCAACCGCTGCCTGCTGCCGATGATCGGCGCCGCCTTCGCCCTGATCGAGGCGGGCGAACAGCCGCAGCACATCGACGGCGCGCTCAAGCGCTACGGCATGCCGATGGGGGCGCTGGAGCTGGCCGACCGCGTCGGGCTGGACATCTGCCTCCATGTCGGCGACGAGCTCGGCGCCGCCTGGGGGGCGCGCATGGCCCCGCCCGACTGGCTGCGCGCCATGGTCGAGGGCGGGCTGCTGGGCAAAAAGCAGGGCGGCGGCTTCTACCGCTTCCCCGCCGGCAGGCCGCCGCAGCCCAACCCGGCGGCGGCCGGCTACTACGGCGGCCGCGCCTCGATCGAACGGGAGTTCGACGCCAACATGGCAGCAAGGCGACCGCCGATGGCCGGCGAGGAGATCGTCGCGCGCTGCCTGCTGCCGCTGGTCATCGAGGCGTTGCGCTGCCTCGATGAGGGGATCGTCGCCGACCGCGACACGCTGGACGGCGCAATGCTCTACGGCATCGGCTATCCCCCCTTCCGCGGCGGGCCGCTGCACGACTTCGCCAACCACCACGACCGCGCCCGCCTGCAGCAGCAGGCCGAGGCGTGGGGGCTCGACGGCGCACCGCTGCTCGAGAGGCTCTGACCCCAACCGCGACCGGACGCGCCGGTCACCCGCCCCCTTCGAACACCCCCACCTGCCGCAGCCGACGGGCACGCTGCGCAAGCAGCTGCTCCAGCGGCATCTCAAGCAGCGGACGCAGATGGTCGAGCAGCGCCTTCCGGAGCAGCGCCGCCGCCTGTTTCGGCGCGCGATGGGCACCGCAGGGGGGCTCCGGCACCACCGCGTCGTTGAGCCCCAGCTCGCGCAGATCGGCGGCGGTCGGCCTGAGCGCCTCCGCCGCCTGCGCGCTGTAGGAGCGGTCGTGCCACAGAATCGCCGCGCACCCCTCAGGCGAGATGACCGAGTAGGTGGAGAAGCGCTGCATCAGCAGCCGGTCGCCGACGCCGACGGCCAACGCCCCGCCGGAGCCCCCCTCACCGATCACCGTACAGACCACCGGCGTGCGCAGCGCGGCCAGCTCCATCAGGTTGCGGGCGATCGCCTCGCTCTGGCCGTGCTCCTCGGCGTCGATCCCCGGCCAGGCGCCGGGGGTGTCGATGAAGGTGAGCACCGGCATGGCGAAGCGCTCGGCCATGTGGAACAGGCGCAGGGCCTTGCGGTATCCCTCCGGCCGCGCCATGCCGAAGTTGCGCTTCAGCTTCTCCCGGGTGGTGCGTCCCTTGCACTGGCCGACCAGCATCACGCTGATGCCGTCGATCCTGGCCGGACCACCGACGATGGCGCCGTCGTCGGCAAAGGCGCGATCCCCCTTGAGCTCCTGGAAATCCTCGAAGATCAGCGGCAGGTAGTCGAGAAATCCGGGGCGGTCGGGATGGCGGGCCAGCTGACAGATCTCGGCGCGTGAGGCGCCGGCATAGGTCTTCTCGACCAGGGCGTCGAGCTTCTCCTGCAGCCGGGCGATCTCCTCGTGCAGATCGACATCGCCCTGTTCGGCGGCGCGGGAGAGCTCCTCGATGCGCATCGACAACTCGGCGATGGGGCGCTCGAACTCAAGGTAGGTAGCCAAGATCCACCTCCCATGGACATCGAATCGGAACGACGGCTCCCCACGAAGCCGGCAACCGATGGATTGGCGGGGGAACGAAGCGCGTTTCGCCCCCGGATCAGCCTTCCCTCCACGGACGGCAGGCGCAGTGTACACCGTCGCCGAAGCGGTCGACGAAGCGGCGGTGCATCTGCGCGCTCCAGTGGAAGGTGCAGCCGCTCTGCAGCCGGGCGATGCTGCCATCGGGAAGAGCGACTTCCAGCAGCAGCCGGGTCGCTCCCGGCGCCTCCCGCGCCCACGAACGCAGGGTGGCGATGGTCTCCTCGTCCCAGCGCATGGTGGTGGTGCGCAACCGCACCTGCGCCACCAGCCGGGGGAGCGCCTCCTCCAGCGGCAGCAAGGACTCGACCAGAATCGAGCGTCGCTCGCCGCCCCCGTCCACCCGGCCGACCAGCAGCAGCGGCCGGTCCGCGGTCAGCAGATCGCGGTAGTGCGCGTAGTTGCGCGCGAACAGGACCGCCTCGGCGCTGCCGTGGAGATCCTCCACCGCGACGAAGGCCATCACCCCCTTGCCGGTACGGTGTTCGCGCACGCTGCTCACCCCGACGGCGTAGACCACCTCGCTCTTCTCCTCCAGCGCCGAAAGCCCGTCGAGCGTACCGCTGCCGATACCGTGGATGTGGGCCAGATACTCCTGCAGAGGGTGGCCGCTGAGAAAGAAGCCGAGCGCCTCCTTCTCCTGCTGGAGCGACTCCCCCCGCCCCCACGGGGGGCACGCAACACCGAAGAGGAGCGACTCATCCACCGCCCCCCCCTTCTCCTCAGCGAAGAGCACCCCCTGCCGTTCCGAATGGAGCTCCTTCTTGTGCCGGAGCCGGGCCAGCGCCGTCTCGATACCGGCGAGCGCCTGCCGCTTGTGCGGCAGCACCCCCTCGGTCGCCCCGGCCTTGATCAGCGCCTCGAGCAGCCGCTTGTTGATCTGCCGCTCGTCGCACCGCATGACGATCGACTCCAGGCCGTCGTAGGGGCCGTGGCGTTCGCGCTGCCGGATCAACTCCTTCGCCGCCGCCTCGCCCACCCCCTTGATGGCGCCCAGCCCGAAGCGGATCGCATCCCCCTCGGGAACGAACTCCCACTCCGAGTGGTTGATGTGCGGCGGCAGCAGCTCGATCCCCATCCGCCGGCAGTCCTGCACCAGCAGCGCCACCTTGTCGCTGTTGCCCATGTCGCAGGAGAGGGTGGCGGCCATGAAGGCCTGCGGGAAGTGGGCCTTGAGCCAGGCGGTCTGGTAGGAGATGAGCGCGTAGGCCGCCGAGTGGGACTTGTTGAAACCGTAGCCGGCGAAATTCTCCATCAGATCGAAGATCTGCTCCGCCTTCTCCGGGGGGATCCTCTTCTGCGCCGCCCCCTTCAGGAAGATCTCGCGCTGGCGGGCCATCTCCTCCGGCTTCTTCTTGCCCATGGCACGCCGCAGCATGTCGGCCTGCCCCAGCGTGTAGCCGGCCAGCTCCCGGGCGATCTGCATCACCTGCTCCTGGTAGAGGATGACGCCGTAGGTCTCCTGCAAGATCGGCTTTAGCTGCGGCAGCGGATAGACCGTCTCCTGCCGGCCGTGCTTGCGCTCGATGAAGTCGTCCACCATCCCCGACTCCAGTGGACCGGGCCGGTAGAGCGCCACCAGCGCGATGATCTCCTCGAAGCAGTCGGGCAGCAGCCGGGTGAGCAGATCGCGCATGCCGTCGGATTCGACCTGAAACACCGCGCTGGTCTCCCCCCGCTGCAGCAGACGGAAGGTGGCGGGATCGTCCAGGGCGATGGAGGCGATGTCGAAGTCGGCGTGTTCGGGATGGCGCCGGACGTTGCGGCAGGCGCGATCGATCACCGTCAGGGTCTTCAACCCGAGGAAGTCGAACTTGATCAACCCCACCCGCTCGGCGTGCTGCATGTCCCACTGCACCACCTGGCTCCCCTGGTGCTCCTCGCCCGGCAGACGGAAGAGCGGCGCCATCTCGACCAAGGGGCGGCGGCCGATCACCACACCGGCGGCGTGGGTGCCGGCGTTGCGGTGGCGCCCCTCCAGCCGCATGGCCAGCGCAAAGAGCTCCGCGGTCTCGCGATCCTCCTCGACCATCCGCTCCAGCCGCGGCTCCTCGATCAGCGCCCGCTCCAGCGTCATCTTGAGATCGTCGGGGATCAGCTTGGCGATGGTATTGACCTTCGCCAGGTCGATGCCCAACGCCCTGCCGACGTCGCGCACCACCGCCTTCGCCTTCATCGAGCCGAAGGTGATGATCTGCGACACCCGCTCCGAACCGTACTTCCTCGTGACGTAGGCGATCACCTCGCCGCGCCGCTCCATGCAGAAATCGATGTCGAAATCGGGCATCGAGACCCGCTCGGGATTGAGAAAGCGCTCGAACAGCAGGCCGTAGCGGATCGGGTCGAGATCGGTGATCTGCATGGCGTAGGCGACCAGCGATCCAGCGCCGGAGCCGCGTCCGGGTCCGACCGGAATCCCCTGCTGCTTGGCCCAGCGGATGAAGTCGGAGACGATGAGGAAGTAGCCGGAGAAGCCCATCCTGACGATGGTGTCGAGCTCGAAGGCGAGGCGCGCTTCGTACTCGGCGCGGTCGGCAGCGGGCCGACCGCGCAGGATGGCGGGCCAGCGGGCCTCCAGCCCCTCCGCCGCCTGCCGCCGGAGGTAGTCGGCCGGCGTCGTCTCCGGATCGGGCAGCGGAAAGTCGGGCAGCTGGTAGTCACCGAAGGTCAACTCCACGTTGCAGCGGTTGGCGATGTGCAGCGTGTTCTCCAGCGCCTCGGGCAGATCGGGGAAGATCTCGCGGATCTCCTCCTCGCTCTTCAACCGGTTCTCCGCACCGACCGACTCCTCGCGGATGTTCTCCATCGTGGTGTTGGCTCCGATGGCCACCATCGCCCGGAACGCCTCGAGATCGGCCGCATCGACGAAATGGCAGTCGCAGGTGGCGACCAGCGGCAGCCCGACCGAACGGGCCAGGGCGACGCGGCTGCGGTTGAGCGCCTCGCTCTCCGCATCGTAGGCGGCGATCAGCTCGATGAAGAAGGTGCCGTCGGGGAAGATGGCGCGATACTCCGCGGCCAGCTCCTCCGCCTGCCTTCTCCGACCTTCGGCCAGCGCACGGTCGATCTCACCGCTGCCGGAGGAGAGCGCGATCAGCCCGTCGGCGTGGTCGGCGAGCAGCCTGCGATCGATCCGCGGCTTGTAGTAGAACCCTTCGAGATAGCCGGTGCTGACGATGCGCAGCAGGTTGTGCCAGCCGGTGTTGTTGGCGGCGAGCAGTACGATGCGCGGATAGTCGGGGCGCCGCCCCTCGATCTTGTGCACCCGCAGGTCGTCGACCACGAAGCAGTCGCAACCGAGGATCGGCTTCACCCCGCGCCGCATCGCCTTGCTGTAGAACTCGATGGCGCCGAACAGGTTGCCGTAGTCGGTCAGCGCCACCGCCGGCTGGCGCAGCTCCACCACTCGATCGAGCAGTTGGTCGATGGTCATCGGGCTGCGCAGCAGCGAATAGTCGGAGTGGGTGTGCAGATGGACGAATCGGGAAAAGCGCACGCCGCTCCCCCCCGCTCAGTCGGTGGTGTAACCGAGGTTGGGGGAGAGCCACCTCCCGGCCTCTGCCACGCTCCACCCCTTGCGGCGGGCGTAGTCCTCGACCTGATCGCGGTTGATCTTGCCGACCGTGAAATAGTGCGCCTCGGGATGGGCGAAATAGAGGCCGGATACGCTCGATGGCGGCTGCATCGCGAAGGATTCGGTCAACCTCATGCCGATGCGCGCCTCCACGTCCAGCAGCCGCCACAGCGTCCCCTTTTCGGTGTGCTCGGGGCAGGCCGGATAACCGGCCGCCGGGCGGATGCCCTGATATTTCTCGCGAATGATCTCCTCGATCGTCAGTTGCTCATCAGCCGCATAGCCCCAGGCCTTGCGACGGACATGGGCATGGAGGTACTCGGCCAGCGCCTCGGCCAGCCGGTCGGCCAGCACCTTGACCATGATGGCGGCGTAGTCGTCGTGCGCCTGCTCCAGGGCGGCGGCCCGTTCCTC
>RFFX01000023.1 GCA_003696765.1 Zetaproteobacteria bacterium
CACGGCCGCAGGCAGGGTTGCGGCCAAGCGGTCGGCGGCGGAAGAGCGTCGCCCCGTTCGCCCCCCTTCCGGCCGGAAGCCATCCGATCCGCGGCCGGAGGCTCCACCGGCAGGCCCGTGCGCGGACCACTTCCCCCCCCACGGGCGGCGATCGATACCATCCGTTTCCGCGGCCGATCGGCGCCGGTCCGGTCGGCGCCGATCCACCCCCAACAGACGATTCCACCCCGTCGCCGAAGGTCCAGATCACGGCGACCGACACAATCCATATTCCGGAGCATCCCGAGATGACCACAGCGGAGCGTACCGCAACACGAGAAGAAGAGAGCGCCCATACCCCGCAGGAGCCGCCGGAGGCGGAGCGCGCACCCGGAACGGGGGAGGCGGGAGCACAGGAGGATCTCGCCCCGTCGACGGAGGAGGCCCCTTCCGCCAGGGAGCGGCGCGAGGAAGAGGGTGAAGGGCGCAACGGCCGGCGCCGCGGCCGACGCGACAAAGGGAGGCGCCGCCGCGCCGCCGCTCAGGAGCGCGACGATGAAGAGGAGGGGAGCAACGAACTGGCCGGCATCTCGCTCCACCTGCGCGAGGTGGCGGCGATGTCGCCCAACGAGCTGCTGCTCAAGGCCGAGAGCCTGGGCATCGACAACGCGGTGGGCATGCGCAAGCAGGAGCAGCTCTCCGCCATCCTGCGCGCCCACGCCCGCCGCGGCGGCACCATCTTCGGCGAGGGGGTGCTGGAGACGCTGCCCGACGGCTACGGCTTCCTGCGCTCGGTCGATGTCAACTACCTGGCCGGACCCGACGACATCTTCGTCTCCACCCAGCAGGTGCGGCGGATGCTGCTGCGCAAGGGGGACACCGTCGTCGGGGAGATCCGTCCGCCGCGCCGCGGCGAGAAGTACTTCGCGCTCAAGTCGATCGACAGCGTCAACGGCGTCCCCCCCGAGGAGGCGCGCCGGCGGGTGCTGTTCGACAACCTCACCCCCCTCTATCCCGACGAGCGGTTGCGGATGGAGATCGACGATCCCGCCTGCAAGGACCGGACCGGCCGGGTGATCGACATCATCGCGCCGATCGGCAAGGGACAGCGCGGCCTGCTGGTCGCGCCGCCCCGCACCGGTAAGACGGTGATGCTGCAGTCGATCGCCCACTCGATCGAGCGCAACCACCCCGAGGTGGTCCTGATGGTACTCCTGATCGACGAACGGCCGGAGGAGGTGACCGACATGAAGCGGTCGGTCAAAGGCGAGGTGGTCAGTTCCACCTTCGACGAGCCGGCGAAGAACCACGTGCAGGTGGCCGAAACGGTGATCGAGAAGGCCAAGCGGCTGGTCGAGCACGGCCGCGACGTGGTGATCCTGCTCGACTCGATCACCCGGCTGGCCCGCGCCTACAACGCCGTGGTCCCCTCATCGGGCAAGGTGCTCTCCGGCGGGGTCGACTCCAACGCGCTGCAGCGGCCGAAGCGCTTCTTCGGCGCGGCGCGCAACATCGAGGGGGGCGGCAGCCTGACCATCATCGCCACCGCGCTGATCGACACCGGCAGCAAGATGGACGAGGTGATCTTCGAGGAGTTCAAGGGGACCGGCAACATGGAGCTGCATCTGTCGCGCAAGCTGGTGGAGAAGCGGATCTTCCCGGCGATCGACATCGCCCCCAGCGGGACGCGCAAGGAGGAGCTGCTCACCCCGGCCGACCAGCTCTCCCGCATCTGGGTGCTGCGCAAGCTGCTCTCCCAGATGGGCACGGTGGACAGCATGGAGTTCCTGCTCGACAAAATGCGCAAGACCAAGTGCAATCAGGAGTTTTTCGATCAGATGAACTCCTGACCACCCCGCGCCTCGCCGCACTCCGGCGGGGCGAAGGCTCAATGGGTGGTCGGGGCCACCTCGTGCAGGTCGGCTAGAAGCGCCGGCAGAGAGGGCGCCGGCCGGACGAACCCCTGCGGCAGCCGCACCAGCGCGTGGCGCAGCACCTCGTCCATCCCGGAGACCAGCCGCACCTCCAGCCCCTTGCGTACCGTCTCGGGTACCTCCTTGAGTTCGTCGGCGTTGAGCTCCGGGATCAGCGCCACCTCCAACCCGCCGCGCTGCGCGGCAAGCAGCTTCTCCTTCAGGCCGCCGATGGGCAGCGCCTTGCCGCGCAGGTTGATCTCCCCGGTCATGCAGACGTTCCGCCGCACCGGGATCCCGGTCAGCGCCGAGACCATCGAAGTGGCCATGGCCAGCCCGGCGGAGGGGCCGTCCTTGGGCACCGCCCCCTCGGGAACGTGGACATGGATGTCGACCTTCTGGTGGAAATCCTGCTTCAACCCCAGTTGGGCGGCGCGAGCGCGGACGTAGGTGAAGGCGGCCTGCACCGACTCCTGCATCACGTCGCCCAACTGCCCGGTGACGGTCAGTTTCCCCTTGCCCGGGGTGAGCGCGGTCTCGATCTGGAGCAGTTCGCCCCCCACCTCGGTCCAGGCCAGGCCGGTGACCACGGCGACCTGATCCTCCTTCTCGGCCAGACCGTGGCGGTACTTGCGCACCCCCAGATACTCCTCGAGTCGATCCGGCGTGATGGTGATCGACCCCTGCACATCGCCGCGCACCAGCTTCCACGCCGCCCGCCGCATCAACTTGCCGATCACCTGGTTGAGCGCACGTACCCCGGCCTCGCTGGTGTAGTGGCGGATCAGCTCGGGCAGCACCTCCGGCGCGATGGTGCATTCCCCCGGCTTGAGGCCGTGCGCCTGCTGCTGCCGCGGGATGAGGTGGCGCCTGGCGATCTCCACCTTCTCCGGCTCGGTGTAGCCGGAGATGCGGATGATCTCCATCCGGTCGCGCAGGGCGTAGGGGATGTTCATGCTGTTGGCCGTGGTGATGAAGAGCACCTCGGAGAGGTCGAAGTCGACCTCGAGGTAGTGGTCGTTGAAGGCGTGGTTCTGCTCCGGATCGAGCACCTCGAGCAGTGCCGCGGCCGGATCGCCGCGGAAATCGGCGCCCAGCTTGTCGATCTCGTCGAGCAGGATCACCGGATTGCGCCGCCCCGCCTTCTTCATCGCCTGGATCACCTTGCCCGGCAGGGCGCCGATGTAGGTACGGCGGTGGCCGCGGATCTCCGCCTCGTCACGCACACCCCCCAGGCTGATCCGAACGAACCTGCGGTTGGTCGCCTCGGCGATGGAGCGGCCGAGCGAGGTCTTGCCCACCCCCGGCGGGCCGACGAAGCAAAGGATCGAGCCGCGCGGCTTTTTGACCCGCTGCAGCACGGCCAACTGCTCCAGGATCCGCTCCTTGACCTTCTCCAGCCCGAAGTGGTCCCGCTCGAGCACCGCCTCGGCCCGGCGCAGATCGCGCACGGTACGACTGCGCCGCTTCCACGGCAGATCGACCAGCCACTCGATGTAGGTGCGCACCACCGTCGCCTCGGGGCTCATCCCCGGCATCAGCTCGAGCCGACGCAGCTCGCTCTCGGCCTTCTCCCGCGCCTCGCGACTCAGCCCGCAGGAGGCGACCCGCTCGCGCAGCCGCTCCAGCTCCGCATCCTCACCCTGGTTGAGCTCCTTGCGGATCGCCTGCATCTGCTCGGTCAGGTAGTACTCGCGCTGCCGCTTCTCCATCTGTGTCCGGACGCGCGAACGGATCCGCCGGTCGACCTCGATCATCTCGATGCGCTGCTCGAGCATGCCGTAGATCAGCTCCAGCCGCTCCAGTACCGACGGCGTCTGCAACAGCCGCACCTGATCCTCGATCTTCAAGCGCAGATGGGCGGCGATGGTGTCGGGTAGGCGGTCGGGCTGCTCCATCGATCGGACGGCGACCAGCAGCTCCTGCGGACACTGCTCGTCCACCTTGGCGTAGACCTCCAGCCGCTGGATCACCGTCCGGGCCACCCGTGCGATCTCGTCGGCATCCTCCTCCGGTGCGGGCAGCTCCGCGCATTGGCCGCGCAACACCCGACCGTCGTCGGTGAGCGCGCGCAGCGCCACACGCGCCCGCCCTTCGATCAGGGTCTTGATGCTCCCGTCGGGCAGGCGCAGGAGCTGCAATACCGTTCCCAGCGTCCCGACTGGGTAGAGCCCCTCCGGCTCGGGATCGTTCTCCTCGGGGTTGCGCTGGGTGAGCAGCAGCAGCGGCTTGCCGCTGGCCGCCGCCTCCTCCAGCGCCGCGATCGACTTCTCCCTGCCGACGAAGAGCGGCACCACCATGTGGGGGAAGACCACCAGATCGCGCAGCGGCAGCGCCGGCAGCCCCTTGCTCCGGTAATAGTCGTCGAGGCTCCTCATGGTCAGGCGGCCTCCTCCTCCGAGCGGAAGAGGTAGAGCGGATCGGCGCTGCCGTCGATCACCTCGGCGCCGATGATGCACTTCTCCACTCCATTCATCCCCGGCACCTCATACATCACGTCGAGCATCACGGACTCCATGATCGCCCGCAGACCGCGCGCGCCGGTCTTGCGCTCCACCGCCTTGTCGGCGATCCGCTCCAACGCCTCGTCGGTGAAGGAGAGTTCCACTCCGTCGTAGGCGAGCAGCGTCTTGTACTGCTTGGTCAGCGCATTCTTCGGCTCCACCAGGATGCGCAGCAGGCTGTCGCGGTCGAGCGGATGGAGGGCGGCCACCGCCGGCATGCGCCCGACCAGCTCGGGGATCAGCCCGAAACGGACCAGATCGTCCGGCTCCACCTGGGCCAGCAATGCACCGATCTCCCGCTCCTCGTCGGGACGGACGTCGGCGTTGAAGCCGATGGAGCGCCGGCTGGTGCGCGCCTCGACGATCTTCTCCAGCCCGTCGAAGGCGCCGCCGAGGATGAAGAGGATGTTGGTGGTATCGACCTGCAGCAGCTCCTGCTGGGGATGCTTGCGCCCCCCCTGCGGCGGGATGGAGGCGACCGTCCCTTCGATCAGCTTGAGCAGCGCCTGCTGCACCCCCTCGCCGGAGACGTCGCGGGTGATCGAGGCCGACTCCCCCTTGCGGGCCAGCTTGTCCACCTCGTCGATGTAGACGATGCCGCGCTCCGCCTTCTCCACCTGGTGGTCGGCCGCCTGGACCAGCTTGACGATGATGTTCTCCACGTCGTCACCGACATAGCCCGCCTCGGTCAGGGTGGTGGCATCGGCCATGACGAAGGGGACATCGAACGCCTTGGCCAGCGTCTGGGCCAGCAGCGTCTTGCCGCAACCGGTCGGACCGATGAGCAGCACGTTGCTCTTGGCCAGCTCCACCCCGCCGTCGCCGAGATGGGAGATCCGCTTGTAGTGGTTGTAGACCGCCACCGACAGCAGCCGCTTGGCCTCCTCCTGACCGATGACGTAGTCGTCGAGATGGGCCTTGATCTCGGCCGGGCGCGGCATGCAGTCGCCCCGCCGACCTTTCTCCTTGCCGGCGGCCCCCTCCTCCTCCGCGATCAGGTCGTTGCAGAGCTCGACGCACTCGTTGCAGATGAAGGCGGTCGGCCCGGCGATCAGCTTGACCACCTCGTGCTGGCTCTTGCCGCAAAACGAGCAGTAGAGGGTCGAATCCTTGCCGCCCATCGCGCTACTCCTGCCCGTCCTTCTCGTCCGGACGCCGCTCCAGCACCTCGTCGATCAACCCGTACTCCTTCGCCTCGCCGGCGTCGAGGAAGTAGTCACGCTCGACGTCGGCGGAGATCTTCTTCAGCGACCGCCCGGTATGGCGGGCGAGGATGCGGTTGAGCCGCTCCTTGAGCTTGATGATCTCCCGGGCGTGGATGGCGATGTCGGTCGCCTGCCCCTGGAAGCCGCCGAGCGGCTGGTGGATCATCACCCGGGCATTGGGCAGCGCAAAACGTTTGCCTTTGGCGCCGGCGGCCAGCAACACCGCCCCCATGCTCGCCGCCTGACCGACGCAGAGGGTGGAGACGTCGCACCGGATGTACTGCATGGTGTCGTAGATGGCCAGCCCGGCCGAGACCAGCCCCCCGGGGCTGTTGACGTAGAGGAAGATATCCTTGTCCGGCCCCTCCGACTCGAGGAAGAGCAGCTGGGCGATCACGAGATTGGCCAGGTGGTCGTCCACCGCCCCCCCGATGAAGACGATCCGCTCCTTGAGCAGCCGGGAGTAGATATCGTAGGAGCGCTCGCCGCGTGAAGTCCGCTCCACCACCATGGGGATGAGGTTCATATCCGATGGAACCGCAAAAAGTCCATCCGTGGACTTTTTGCTTGACGGGGATCGAAGAGCGCGGTCTTCGATCCCCTTACAAATCCATCGGTTGCATGCGCAACCTCCGGATTTGCGCGGCCGTCCGTGGCCGCGATGATGCTTTCTTGCGAAACCATCATACCCGATGGAACCGCAAAAAGTCCATCCGTGGACTTTTTGCTTGACGGGGATCGAAGAGCGCGGTCTTCGATCCCCTTACAAAC
>RFFX01000024.1 GCA_003696765.1 Zetaproteobacteria bacterium
AACAATCCGAAACAGCAGCCTCCCCACCTCCCTACTAGCCGCATGCACCAGTCTGTAATATTGTCTCTCGCTCACCCCCCAATCGGCAGCCATGCTGCGATGCAATCCCGACACGCCCGCTATCCCCCTCGCCAAGTCCTCCGCTGCCCGCTCCCCGATCTTTAGCTTGTCTCGCAACAACTCAGCAATGGCGACGATGCTTTTGCATCTAACCCGCCACATCTGCCGGGCTACAGCCGCCTCCGCCGGCGTCATAGTCTCTATTTCACTCTGCACTGGCGGACGCAGCCAACACGCTATTGCCGCATGCCGCTCAGGCTCCGGCAGGTTCGATAGCGCATCCATGCTCCAGCGATCCAGCCGGGAGCAGTTGGCAATCATCTGCCGCAATTCAAGCTCGGCCAGCGATAACGCAAACCCGTTCACCGCCGGCCCCGAAACACAATATATGCCCATGTTCTCAACATGGGCCTACATTATATTGTGTTTTTCCTCCCCCTCCAACCCGACTACACACCGGCAAAATTGGGGGGTTGACATCCAACGCAGAACGCGCTAGTGTTCGCCTTGTCACCGGGTGATGCCCGGCCCGGTGGCGGAAAAAACACGAGGGCGGAGGATGATATGACCACACTGCGCGAATTGGTTGAAGCCCATACCGCCAATGCCGCGATCTTTGCCGACCGTGGCAATGGAGCCGCGAAAGGCGAGCGCGGAATTTGCGTGACGCTGGATGATGATATGCTCTCTGAATACGGCGACATTGAAATGTATAAGCTCGATACACCTCATGTGTCCGAGGATGGGTATACCTGCGAGTGGGCCAGCGACTGGTTCACGTCCGGCCAAATAGAAGAAAGGATTTTCTTTTGAACTCAATTCCCGCGATCATGAAAGCGGGAATGGCCGCCCTTCGGGGCGGCTTCTTATTTTGGTCGCGACCGTTTTCCGGTGCCCGCTGTTTTGGTCGGCTCCAACCGCGCCACCGGACACCGCGCATGCCATACAAGATCGTATGCCTCAATGGCGATAACCGCCTCCGGCTCGGCGTCGCCAATTTTGTGAACACCCGTGACGCTGACCATCTTGCACTTATCCCCTACCCGCAGCAGCGCCGATGACCCGGCCTCGATCACGCCAGCGCCTCCTTGACCCTTGCCGGTCGGCGTAGTCCGGCTTGTATCCAGCCTCAATCGCGGCCCTAGTAGCGCATCCAAGCCGCACATAAGCCCGAGCAAATCTCCGTTGCCGCTCCGTGTATCGCCTACTACCCATCTCGGCCCCCCTCCGATCCTGGCGCGTCCGCCCCACGCAGCGCCGCCACCCGCTCGACCACTCGATATAGCATCTCCCCGACGATCCGACTCGCCCTATGCACCAGCCTATAGTACGACCGCTCTGACACGCGCCATCTACCGGCCATGCGCCGATGCAAGTCGATGATACCCGCGATGCCCATGGCCAGGTCGGCCGCCACATGATCGGCCACACCCAGCCGATCACGCAGCACGTCGGCCAGCGCCGCGATGCTGGCGCACCGGATGCGCCATAGCTGTCTAGCGACATCTGCATCGGCCGGCGGCATGGTATCCAGCTCAGCCGGCGCCGGCGGGCGCAGCCAGCAGGCAATCGCCGCATGCCGGTCCGGGTCGGGCAGGCGTGACAGTGCCTGCATACACAGCCAGTCCTGCTGCGAGCACCCGGCCATCAGCCACCGCAGATGCAGCTCGGCCAGGGCCAGTGCCGATGGCATCCTACCGCGCCTCCGATCGGCGCCGCAGTCGCGCCCGCACTACATGATCATCGACTCCCAGCTCACGGCACGTGCGTCTGATCGGCGCTCCGGCCGTCACCATCTCCACCGCACGCCGCACCCGCTCGCGCCTGGCGACCGGGATGCGCACCATCCCACCGCCGATACGCTCGACCACCGCCCGCGCCACATCATCACCCAGCACACCAGCCAGCAGCATGTGATCATGATGATCAGGCGTATATACCCTAGGCATATATATAGTAGGCCCGCCCAGCCGCGCGGCACACCGCAGCGCGGCGTCGATGCCGGCGATGCCGGCGATGTCGGCCAGCACCCCGGGCAGATCATCAGGATCCATCACTAGACCACCGCATCACTATATGTAGTGCCACTACCAGTGTGGAGCCACAATATATTGTGCTCAGGCCGCCTGTCAAGAGGCCCACCGGTCGCATATATGCGTCATCTGAGTCACATCGCCACAACACCAGCACAAGGGGGGGTTGACAGCTCGCGGTTAGCCCGCTAGGATACGCCCCATATCGCGGGGCGCCCCCCGCACCTCCCCGGGTGACGCCCGGCTCGGGGAGGGGAAAACACGAGGGCGGGAGGGAAAGGTGATCGTGACCAAGGATTGGATCGCAGTACATGGAGAGACTAAAGGAATTGCCCTTCGGAGGGCCGAAGAGGCCCTCCAAGAAAACCGGCGCATGCCGGTGGGGTACACGGTAAAGTACCGCCCTGGTAAACGTCGAAGTGACTGGGCGGGGCTGGGCACGATCTACTGCCCGCCCCGCTGGCGGGTCGAGGTGAAGACCCGACCCGCCAAGCCGGGGGAGCTTGCGGCTCCCCTGGAGGAGCCCGAGATCCCAAGTCTCGGGCTCTCGGCCCTTGCTTTCGGCGAGGTGCAGTCCCGGCTGCACCTCGCGCAGATGGTTGTCCTCAGGGAGACGGATTCCATCCGCCTCCCCGATTTTCTAGCCCCCCACGTGGAGTGGGAGGAGCTCCGCCCGTGGGCGGTGCGTTACATCCGATGGGAGCGATGGCGCTCCCATCAGCCGCCACGCCTTTGAGTGGCGGCACTTTCACCTCGAGGGGCAGCGGGAGATCCGCTGCCCCTCGAGCCGCGGCTGCGCTCCACCATGGGCAGCAGCGGCGGCGGCAGCAGCGGCGGCTGCACTACCCCGGGTGCGCCCGGCCCGGGGAGGGGAAACAAAACACGCGGGCGGGAGGGAAAATGTACAGAGAAGAAAGAATAGAAATGGGAGAAGCGCTGCATTATGCAGTGTTTCTCCCGTGGGAAGCGGTCGAGGAAATCCTTGGCCGGCCGCACGAGGGGTCGGCCGAGGACGACGAGGCCATACAGGGGCGCCTGCTCGAAGAGGGCGCCCCGCAGTGGGTCGCCCACCCGGAGGACGGGTGGGTGGACGAGGAGGGTTGGGGCCTGATCGGCCCCGCCCTCCTCGAGGACGGGGAGGAGTGATCCTCCCCGACCTCGCCGCGGTCGGCTATGAGGCCGACCGCGGCACGAAACTCGCTGTCTCCGCCGCCCTGACGCAGCGGGGCGGCGGCGCCCGGGCGCTGCTGGTCACCGGCGCGCCCGGCACGGGCAAGACCGCCCTCGCCGAGGCCATCGCGGCCTCGACGGGGGCGGATTTTTTTTATGCCCTGCTCCACCCCTGGAGCGGGGCGGATGATCTTTTCTGCGGCGTGGACATCCGCGCCGCAGTGGCCGGGGAGGCGGATCACGTCCGCCAGCCCGGCATCCTGGCGCAGGTCGCCAGGGCCAGCCACGAGCGCGAGCTCGTGGTAGTCTGCCTCGATGAGGTGGACAAGGCCCCCGAGGCGACCGAGGCGCTCCTGCTCGACTGGCTGCAGTCGGGCAGGGTGCCGCTGCGCCCGGGTGAGCACATCGAGACCCGACTAGATCGGGTAATCGTGGTGCTCACCTCCAACGGAGGGCGTCGGCACACCGACGCCCTCCTCCGCCGCTGCCGGCGGCTGCGGATGCGGCCGATGTCGCAGGAGCTGCGCCTGCGGCTGGCCGCCGAGCGCAGCGGCGCGCCGGCGGGCGTGGTCCGGCTGATCGACCGCGCCTGCCAGCTAGTGGCGCGGGCTGAGGGCAATGACGCCCTCAGCCTGCAGGAGATCTCCCACGCCTGCCGCGAGGTGTGGGAGGTGGCCGAGGGAGCCGACGATGTGGTCGACACCCTCGTAGCGTGGGCTGCGCGCACCGACGAGTGCGCGCAGCAGGCGCGCACCCACCCCCGCCTCCGCCAGTTGGCGGCGGCCATCTGGGGGGAGGTGGTGCGCGCCCGGCGGCCGGTCGCATGACGACCGCCCGCGTCGTCCTGCGGCCGCAGGACCAGTGGGCCTCGATCGCGGCCCACTGGACCCTGCGCCTCCATGAGCCGCAGGGCGGATGGGGCGAGGTGCGGCTGCGCGATCTGCGCAGTGCGTACTCGCGTCATCATCAATCCCGCGTAGCCGCGGGGGTCGCCATCATGATGGCGGCGGTCGAGGTGGTCGACGGCGGTCGCACGTACCGCTACGGCGACCCCCACGACCTCCAGCGTGGGGCGCACCGCTATGTGGCCCACGGGAGGTATGAGCAGGCGCGGCAGGAGGCCGCGCGCCGGGCGGTCGAGCGCGAGCTCGATCGCCTCGTCTCCCGCTATGGCGCCAATACGCGCCTGGCGGAGCTGATCGGCCGCGTCGCGGCCGATCGGGCCGATCATCGGATCGGATCCGATCAGGCCGCGCCTGCGACGCGGCATACATCCAACGCCGTCCACGGAGGGGACGGCAACAGCGGCGAGGTGGACCACCTCGCCGAAAAATCCGCCCAGCGTGACGGCGGGGGCGCACCCATGGATGGGTCCGTCCCCGCCGTCACGCCCGACGCCAAGGAGGGATCCGACGGAGCCCGCACGGACTCGCAGGAGGCCGGTGGGGCCGAGCGCCCCTCTACCCCGACGACGGGGGGTGTGCCCGCCAGGCAGGGCGATCGCGGAGGCGACGAGCCGACCGCGGGGATGGGCTCCCAACCGTGCGCGTCGCAGAGCTGCGGCGACACACAGATCGACGACGGCCCGGTCGAGATCCCGGCTGCGGCCGCAGAGACTGAGCGCGCACGGACCATCGAGGGCCGGGCGGCTGAGGATGCCGGGGCACTCAGCATCGCCATAGATCAGCCGGACCTGATCATCCCTGCGGATGATCAGGTCCCGTTGTTCACGCGCCAGCCCGGTGCCATCGTCCGTAGCGGCGCGATCAACGTGCCCGCCAGGGCACGGGCGCGCTACGGCGCGGTCTGCCGTAGCTGCGCCAACGGTTGGCTGGGAGAGTTCGCCGCGGCGATCTCCTCCCACCGCGGCCGGCCGGGGCGGCTTGCCCGCGCCTTGGCTACGGCGATCTGCCCCGCCGGAGACACGTCCCCGCGGTGGGACGCCACGGCGCTGGTGCGGGAGATGGTCTCCCGCCGTTGGGCGGTCGAGCGCTGCCGCCGCCTGGAACTGGCGCCGCGCTGCATCGTGGCGCTGGATGTCTCCACATCCACGGCGATGCGGCAAGGCAGCGCGCTGCGGGAGGAGATCTACGCCACGGTTGCGCAGCTCCCGCACGTGGCGCCGGAGGTCACGGTCGTGACCTACTCTAACACCCACCCGCAGCACGTATATGGCGCCGCGCTGCGGGATAATGAGGAGATCACCGCCGACGAAGAGTGGTGGGCGTGGGTCGCGATATGCGACCCACGCCCCATTGTATTCCTCGGCGACGTCCAGGGCGCGCCGGCCATGGACGCCGTGGCGTCTGTGCGCCGTCGTGCGCCGCTGGTCGTCGACCCCGCCGACTACGGGTCGGTGGAGGCGCTGATCGCGGACCTGCAGCGGCCATGATCAACGGATACGACGGCGGGATCCCCGCCCGCCACTCCGCTGAGTGGCGGCCAGTTTCACCTCGAGGGGCAGCGG
>RFFX01000025.1 GCA_003696765.1 Zetaproteobacteria bacterium
CTCGACGACCAGATAGTCGCCGTCGTGGATGCCGGCGCCGATCATCGAGTCGCCGCTGACCAGCACCAGCACGGTGCGGGAAGGGTGATCCACCAGGTAGTCGTCGATGGTGATGGCGTCCTCGAGCAGCTCGTCGGCGGGGGAGGGGAAGCCTGCCGGGCTGTGGCCCACGATGGGCCGGGCGAAGAAGGCGGCGGTGGGTGCGAGCCTTCCGCCCGGCAGCTTGCGCAGCATGCCGCGCGCCACCATCCGATCCACGAACCTGGCCACGCCGGCCTTGGAACGGAAACCCAGTAGCCGACCCATGGCGGCATAGGAGGGGATCAGGCCATGCTCGGCCACATACTCGCGCAGCATGCCGAGGCGATCGTCGTCCGTGTGCCTGCCCATGCCGGAAGTATAGCGAACGATCGTTCGCCATGCAACGATGGTTTCCCCTGAATCATGGGTTTCCTGCGAAACCATCATCCCCTGAATTGGGTACTGGACAACCTCGCAATCGGTGGCACCGTTCGGGGGCGGGGTGTGCAAACCCATGTGTCGCGGCTGCCTGAACCGCTTCGGACGAAACGGGCAGCGACATCGTGCGACATCGGATCTGCGCACCGTACACTGACGGCCTGCGTGCAAGGATGCAGGCAGCCTCGATGACATCGCCCGCACACCGGGAGGGAGGAGGATCGCGACCATGCACCACACCGCCACGACTTCGAATACACCGCACACCCCTCGCGGGAGAGGAGGCGGCGCGGCGGCGACCGCGAATCTCCGCGGCATGGCATCGCCCCTTGCCCCGACCATTCCCGCCCTGCTGTTGATCGCCTTCTCTCTGCTGCTGACCCCCGCGATCGCACCGGCCGAGGACTACATCGAGCAGAACGCCAACGGCTCGATCAACTGGACCAAGGGCGAGATCCATGCCCGGGGGATCGGCGTCCCGCCCAAGCGCTACCTCAAGTTCCCCGCCCGGGCCCGGGCGATGGCCGTTCGCGCCGCCAAGGTCGATGCGCTGCGCAACCTGCTCGAGCAGATGCAGGGCGTTCGGGTCGAAGCGCAGACCCTGATGAAGGATGCCGCGGTCGAAAGCGATGCGGTACACACGAGCATGCAGGGGGTGGTGCACAACGCCTCGATGGTCGGGGCGCCCCACTACTACGAAGATGGATCGGTGGAGGTGGAGATGGCGGTCAACTACCGCGGCTCGGTGGCCCCGCCGGTCGCCCAAATGGTCAGCAAGAGGCTTGAACGCGAGGCGGGCGCCCGACCGCGCCCCCTTTCCCCTCCGCCGTCGGGCGACGGGGCGGAGCAGAATGCGATCACCGGCCTGATCATCGATGCGCGGGGGCTGGGGCTGCGCCCGGCGCTCGCGCCGAAGATCGTCGATACCCGGGGCCGCGTGCTCTACTCGGCGCTGGTCGTCGACCCGCAGCAGGGGGGTGATCTCGCCGCCTACGACCGCTCGCTGGAGCACGCCCGCGCCATGCCGCGTGCCGGTGCCCGGCCGATGGTGGTCAAGGGGGTCAAGGTACAGGACATCGGCGACGTGGTGATCAGCAGCGACGATGCCGACCGCCTCGACCGCACTCCGGGACTCAGCCGGGTGTTGCGTCAGGCCCGCGTGGTCATCGTCCTCTAGGAGCCACCCGTGCAGCTCCTCCATTCCGCCGCCGGCCACGCCATCCTCCCCGCCGTTCGATCGCTCCTGTTGCTGCTGCTGCTCGTTCCACCGCTCCACGCCGACGCCGACCCCGCCCTCGACAGCGCCCGCTTCCATCTTGCCGCCGCCGACCGCTACCTGGCCGACCATCAGCCCGCCCGGGCCCTTGCCGAATACGAGGCGGCCATCGCCCGCGACGGGCAGGGCTTCGCCGGTTGGCTGGGCAAGGCGGTCAGCCTGATCCGGCTCAAGAGGGAGGCCGAGGCGCGTCAGGCGCTGGAGGAGGCCGACGACCGGCAGAAGGGCAAGCAGCAGAAGCTGGCCCTGCTGCGCGCCCGGCTGGAGTACGCGGTCACCTTCAAGCCGAAACACTGGCTGCGCAGCGCCAAGGAGGCCTTCTTCAAGGCCAGGAAGATCGCCCCGCAAGAGGCCGACCTCCAGCTCTGGATCGCCCGCGCCATGCGCGACGGCGGCAAGCGGTCGGCGGCGCGGAAGCACTACAGCGAGGCGATCGCCATCGGCGGGCCGGCGGCGTTGACCGCCACCCGCGAGCTGCTGGCCATGCTGCGTCAGGAGGCGGCAGCCGCCGGCGGCAAAGGGGCGATCGCAGAGTTGGCCGAGCGTCCGAGTGTCGACCGCGCCACCCTGGCGGCGGTGCTGGTCGACCGGCTCCGGATCCAGCAGCGCTTTCCCCGCCGGAAACAGCACCGCCCCCTCCCCGACGATGCACGGAACAGCCCCTTCGCCTCGGCCATCGACACCCTGCTCAACCTGCAGATCGACGCCATCGAGCCTGACGCCCGGGGGGCGTTCCATCCCGATCGGCCGGTCACCCGCTTCGAGCTGGCCCGGTTGGCCGAGGAGTATCTGGTCTCGGCCACCGGCGATGATGAGCTCCACCGCGCCTTCGTCGGCGTGCCCAGCCCCTTCCCCGACCTCTCGTCCAACCACTACGCCTTCAACGCCGCCTTCCTCGCCGTCTCCCGCGGGCTGATGGCCCCGCCCGACCCGCTGACCGGAGCATTCGCCGGTGACCGTCCGGTGCGCGGCGTCGATCTGTTGCTGCTGCTCAACCGGCTGGGCGCCCTGCCACGGAGCGAATGAACCCCGCGGGAGGCGCCGCCCCCCACATCCGTACCGCGCGGATGCATCGCCTCCAGGCGCGTTGCGCCATGCTGCTCATCGCCCTCACCGCCCTGCCTGCGCCGCGCTCCGCCGACGCGGTCGATGAGACGCAGCGGGCGGCCGAGGCCGCCTTCGACCGACTGAACCGGGAGGCGGCCACAGCCTTCGGCCGGCTGCAGCAGCAGGCCGATGCCGCCTTCGCCGCGCAGGAGCAAGCCTGGCGCGCCTACACCGAGGCGCAGCAACGCGCCTTCGCCCGCTACAAGGCGGAGATCGAGGCGATCTGGGGTGCGGAGCAGTCCCGACTGCCGGGCAGGAAGAAGTGGGTCAGCTATGGAGCGGACCATCGCAGCCGCACCACTGTCGATTTCGAACGGGGCAAGGTCGAGGTCGACCTGCTGCTGGAGGGGAAGAAACCTGCGGACGAATCGCAGATCCGGCGCCGGCTGGCCGACCGGCTGGCCGCCGCCATCGCCCGTCCGGCGCGTGAGGATCCGCTGCTCGAAGTCCCAGCTCCGCCCGGCGCCGCCACCTCCCATCGGCCGATCCTGCCGCTCGCAGGGGAGTTGAAGACCACCGACGGCACGCCGGTGGACGCGGACAACGCCGCCGCCTTCGCCCGCCGGATCGCCGCCCGGGCGACGATCCGGCGCAAACGGATCCAGACCCCCGCCGGGGAGAAGGGGATGGTCTCGCTCACCCTGCCGCTGCCGCCGGACCACATGCTCCGGCGGGCGGAGCGGTTCCGTCCGCAGGTGGAGGCCAATGCCGCCCGCTGGGGGCTGCCCGCCGCCTTGGTCTTCGGTGTGATCGAAACGGAGAGCGCCTTCAACCCGATGGCCCGCTCCAACGTCCCCGCCTTCGGGCTGATGCAACTGGTCCCCCGCACCGGCGCGCGCGACGCCTACCGGAAGGTTTACGGAGAGGATAAAATCGTCACTCCCGAATACCTCTACGACCCGGATCACAACATCGCGCTCGGCACCGCCTACCTCGCCTTGCTGCAGAGCAGGGAGATGCGCCGAATCCGGGATCCGCAAAGCCGGCTCTTCTGCACCATCGCCGCCTACAACACCGGAGGCGGCAACGTGGCGCGCGCCTTCATCCCGGGCAGCCGCAACATCCAGCGGGCGGCGGCCCGCATCAACCGCATGCGTCCCGATCAGGTCTTCCAACAACTGCGCACCCGCCTCCCCTACCCGGAGACACGCGACTACGTGGTGCTGGTCCGCAACCGGATGGCGCGCTATCGGGCATGGGAGCGATGACGACTTCGCAAGAAGTCGTCATCCGCGGCCAGGACGGCCGCGCAAAACCGGAGCTTGCACATGCAAGCGGCGGTTTTGTAAGGCGATCGAAGAGCGCGCTCTGCGATCGCCGTCAAGCAAAAAGTCCACGGACGGACTTTTTGCGATGGAATCACCAATGACGCCCTCACGACGATATGAACGCCGGGCGGGCGGGGCGCGCCCGCCCTCACCTCCCCCGCCGCCGGGCGCCGCTCTTCTCCGCGCCCCCCACCGCTCCGCCGCCCGGTTGCGCGATCTGGGGATCTCCGCCCTGCTGGTATGCGCCCTCCTCTTCACGACGCCGTGGGGATCGGCCGCCGCCGGGGAGGTCGATCTGCTGCTCAAGCAGGTGCAGCAGCGGCTCGACAAGCAGCAGTGGGATCGTGCCCGATCGCTGCTCGAACGGGCCAAGCGCACCGATCGGCTCAACGCCGACGTCTACCGCCTCTACGGCCTCTTCTACGAACTGCAGCGACAGTTCCGCAAGGCGCGTACCAGCTACCGCCATGCGGTGATGCTGGACAAGGGGAACGTGCGGGCGCTCATCGGCCTTGCCCGGGTCTACAAACAGTTGGGCTCGCCAATCGATGCGGTGCCGGTCTACAACAAGCTCGCCGACGTCGATGCCGACAACGCCATCCGCTGGAGGCTCAAGGCCGCGGAGATCTATGTGGAGCAGGGCAAGCAGGCGGCGGAGAAATACCTCAAGCAGGTGTTGCGGGAGCAGCCCGACAACCGGCAGGCGCTGGCGCTGATGGTCCGCCTCTACAACGCCGTCGGGATGCGGGCGATCGCCCGCCGCTACCAGAAGCGGCTCGACCGGCTGATGGCGGAGGAGGCCCCTCCCAACCCCGCCGCGCCGGTCGTTGCCACGCAAAGGGAGCCAAAGGAGCAGAAGGAGCGCAAACCGCACCACACGATGACAATCGCCGCATCATCCGCCGGCGACGGTCCGGCGCCATCCCCAAAGGCGCGGGAGGAGGCGCTGCATCCTGTGCCACCACCGGCGCGGAAGAAGAGTCCTCCGCCCACCGGACACCACTACAACGAAGGCGAGCTGGCGATACGCGACATCGAGGACCAGATACGCGATCTGCGCCAGGCGATCCAGGAACAGGAGCAGATGATCGGCGCCGCCCAGGACCGGCTGCGCATCCAGGAGGCGGAGCTCGACATCCGCCGCGGCAAGGAGCAGCGGCTGCGTGAGAAGAAGGATGAGGCGCTGGCCAAGCTGCAGCAGTTGGAGGCGCTCGCCCACGACGATCCGAGCATCTCCACCGAGAACGCCAGAGAGCGCTACCAGCAGCAGCTGAGCGCCTATAAGAACGCCCGTCAGGAGCGCCTCTCCCTGGAAGAGGCGATCACGCTCGGCCAGGGCAAGATCCGCGGGGCGGCCGCCACCCTCGAACGGCTCAAGGAGCAGATGGGCGAGCTGGAGATGCAGGCGCGCGCCGCCCGGCAGGAGGCGCTGCGCCGACGAATCGAACGCGAACAGACCGTCACCGCGCACGGGGAAGTCAGTTGCGGCGACTACAGCATCAAGGTGTGCAGGCAGATGGCCTTGGAGGAGGCCAAGCGCAACGCGGTGGAAAAGGGCAGCGCCGTGGTGATCGACTCGCTGACCGAGATGAAGGATATGGAGCTGACCCGCGACGAAGTGCGCTCCCGGGTGCAGGCCACGCTGATCCGCACCGAGGTGGTCGACAAGGGGATGATCGGCGAGAGCGGCTACTTCTACGACATCCGCGCGGTGGTCAAGGGAAAGATGCCGCCGCAGGGGCTCTCCAGCGGGCCGGCAAACGCCCCGGATGCCGCCAAAGCAGACGACGGGGGGGAGCCACCCCGGCGTAAGGTCCACCTCTACGTCACCCCGACACCCGGTTACGCCACCGTCACGCTGCAGGGGGTCGATGCCCGTTACGTCCCTGGCATCGCGCTCCCTCCCGGGCGCTACACCATCCGGGTCGAGGCGGCCGGCTACCAGCCGATCACCCAGCAGGTGGTGTTGCAGAAGAGCGACATGACCGTCCCCATCGTCATGACCCGGGTGAGCGAGAATCCGCCCGATCCTGCTCCCGCCGCGCCGGCGGCGCGGCCGGCCCTGCCCCGGAAGCCCGTCCCCCAGGCGGCGAGGCGCCCCTGCCCCCGGCGGGCGCGGAAGCTGATCTCCAAGGCCAAGCTCACCTATGCGCCCAATGTCGCCTACCGGTTGCTGGTCAAGGCGGAGGAGATCTGCCCCTCGTCGCCCGAGCTCCACTACCTGATGGGGAACCTCCTCGCCCACCGCGGCCAGCCGGGGGATCTCGACCGCGCCCTCGACCAGTTCCTCATGACGCGAAGCCTGGCCCCCGGCTACCCCGGAATCGACAACCGTATCCAACAGATCAAGTTGCGGTTGCAGCAACGCAAGCAGGGGTTGCGCAGCGTGCTGAAGGCACTGCTTGAGTAGAGCGCGGCATGGAGATCGGCCGCCCCCGCCTGCCCGGCGGTTGGCGTGCGGGAGCGGCGGCCCTCGCCCTCGCCCTTGCTTCCGCCGCACATGCCGCTCCGATGCCTGGTGGAGTCGCAGTGGTCTCCCTGCTGCAGGGAGCAGCGGAGGTTCGCCCCGATACCGCCGCCGCCTGGCGGCCGCTCGCCCTGCACGACCGGATCGGCCGCGGGGCGGAGGTACGCATGGTCCCATCCGCGGAGGGACGCCTCGAGCTCACCCTGCCGGATCGAAGCCGACTGCGACTGAAGGCCCCCGCCCGTATCCGGCTCGATACCCTCGCCCCGGCGGAGCGCGGCGGAGTGCTGCTCCGCCTGCTGCGCGGCCATGCCTGGTCGTCGGTGCGCAAGGCCCTCTCCGGGATCCGCCACTACCGCATCGCCACCGGCACGGCGGTGCTCGGCGTGCGCGGCACCCGCTTCGACACCGCCGTCGCCCCCGACCGCAGCGTCGATGTGCGCCTCTTCACCGGCAGCGTGGGGATCGCCTCCCCGTCACGTGCCGACCGGGTGGAGCAGGGGGTGCCCACGACGGGCGCCGTCCGCCCGCCGAGGGAGATCGCCGCTCCGCGCGAGATCGCCCCACCGCGGGAGGTCTCCCTCCACGACTGGCTGCTGGTGCTGAAATCGATGCAACGGCTCCACATCACCGCCGACGGCACCCCGGGCCGTCCCGCCGCTATGGAAATGGCGCGGCAAATGGGCGATCCCTGGATCCGCTGGAATCTCGAACGGGACCGCCGGCTGAACGGAAACGAATGACCGCTTCGCGTCATGCCGTCCGCGGCCAGGGAGGGCCGCGCAAACCGGTCGCTTGCTGGCAGCAGCCGCCGGCTCCACGGAGGGATCCTTTGCGATGGAAACGACCATGATCCACCCGTCCGAACCCCACGCCACCGACCGCCCCCTGGAGGAGCCCCCCACCCGCGGCCGTGACGCAACGCGCCTCTGCGCGCTGCTGCTCGCCGTCGGCCTCCTCGGCGGCTGCGCCGCCGCCGGCAAAAGCGGCTTCGTCGCCATGCCGTCCCTCTCCACATCGAGCCAGAAGAGCGAGCCGGCACCGACCACGCCGGGGGCACCGAAGGTCGAGCTGCCCGAGCGGGTGGCGGTGCTGCCGTTCCTCAACCGGACCAAGGCGGACGAGGCCTTCGACATCATGCGCAAGACCATCTTCAACCACCTCTCCACCCGCAACTACCGCCTGCCCCATCTGCACGATGTCGACCAGCGGCTGGCCGCGGCAGGCTGGAGCGACCCGGCGGCGATCGAGCAGGTGGATACCGGCAAGCTCGCCGACACCCTGGGGGTCGACGGGGTACTCTACGGTGAGATCACCCACTTCGACCGCATCTATCTCGGCATCTACGCCCAGATCGCGGTCGGCGTGCGGCTGCGGCTGGTCGCCCGCGACGGCCGCGAGGTCTGGCGCGGCGAGGATACGGTGCGCACCCACGCCGGGGGGGTCTCGATGACCCCGGTCGGGCTGATCCTCAACGCCCTCACCGCCGCCGCCCACCTGCGCGAGGTCAACATGTACCGCGCCGCCGACGACCTGGCCCGCGAACTGATCCCCAAAATCCCGATGCCGCCGCGGATGGGCTCGGTGGCGCCGCCGCGCATCCTCCAGGTGGTGCACGACGGCGTCGGCCGCATCCTGCACTACGGCGACCGGTTGAAGGTGGCGATGGAGGGCGACCCCAACCGGAAGGGGTTCGTCCGCATCGAGGGGTGGCGAAGCTTCGACCTGCGTGAGGAGCCGAAGGGGTTCTACAGCGCGGAGATCACCATCCCGCCGAAGGTGAACATCCGGCAGGCGGCGCTAACCGGGGTGCTGGCCGACGACAACGGCCTCGAGAGCAGCCAGGTCTCCCCCCTCGGGTTGATCACCATCGACAACCAGCCGCCGGCGCCGGTGGAGGGGCTCACCGCCACCGCCACCGGCGAGGCGATCCGGTTGCAGTGGCGCTCACCCGACCGGGACATCTACGCCTTCGCCGTCGCCCGCGCCGACCACGCTCTCGGCCCCTTCACCCCGATCGGTCGCAGCAAGGATGCGCGCTTCACCGACCGGGCCGTGCGCCCCTTCGCCACCTACTACTACCGGGTGGCGGCCATCGATCTCGCCGGCAACCGGGGTGAGGCGGTCACCGTCCCGGCCCGGCTGCTGCCCGACCCCCGCTTCGCCGAGGCCGCCCCGCTCGCCTCCCCGCTGGGGGGCGAGCTGCACGGCCTCCATGTGTTGCGGGCCGCCGACGGCCCCTTCCGGCTGCAGCAGCCGCTGCGGGTCGCTCCGGACGGGGTGCTGCTGGTCGAGCCCGGCGTCTCGATCGTCGCCGGCGACCAGGGGGCGCTGAGGATCGAGGGTACGCTGCGCATGGCCGGCACCAGCACGGCACCGATCCGGCTGCAGGGAGGGCGGGGAATCACCCTGGCCGGCACCGCCCCGGTGGTGATCGAACAGGCCACCATCGCGCAGGCGGCCATCGCCTTCACCATCCAGGCCGGCGCGCCGCGCATCCACCGCTGTCGCATCATCGACAGCCGCTATTCGGCCTTCGACATCCAGGGGGTGAGCCGGCCGCAGATCCTGGAGAACGAGATCGCCGGCGCCTCCTCCGGCGCGGTGGTGGTCTCCGGCCGGGCGCAGCCGGTGCTCCACGGCAACCTGCTGCACGACAACCAGCCGTTCCACCTCCAGAACGGCTCGGTCTACCGCATCGACGCCACCGGCAATCGCTGGCGGCCGCCGGCCGGGCCGACCACCATCCTGGGGGATGTCGACTACAGCGGAGCACAGCCATGATCGCTCCGCGTGAGGCCCTCATCGCGGCGCCGGCGTGCCGCGCAAGGGCGGGGCTTGCGCAGGCACGCGCCTGTTGCGCCGGGCGGTCGGGCAAGGCGCGGTCGCAAGGGGCGCGCCTCGGTCGCCGCCCGGGCAATGGACCGGCCCGGAATCCCCTGCCCCTGCTTTCGCTGCTGCTGCTGTCGGCGGCACTCCCCCTCCCCTGCGCCGCCGCACAGCCTGAAGCCGACTACATCGAGATGACCGGCACCGAGGGGGGGATCAACTGGACCCGGGCCACCGTCGAGGCGCGGGGGATCGGGGTGCCGCCGGAGCGGGCGCGCTTCCAGGCCAGGCGCAACGCCCTCGCCTGCAGGGCCGCCAAGGTGGACGCCCAACGCAACCTGCTGGAGAGCACCAAGGGGGTGCGCATCGACGGCAGAACCCTGATCCGCGACGCCATGGTGGAGAGCGACCTGGTGCAGAGCTCGGTCAGCGGAACCCTGCGCGCCGGCAGCCGCGTCGTCGCACGCCGGCTGCTGCCCGACGGCTCGTGCGAGGTGACCATGCGCATGCCGCTGCAGGGGTCGATCGCCAGCGCGGTCTACGGCATGGAGCGCGACCAGGGTCGCAACGGCGCACTCCGGCGCTGGATCGGCCGGATCGTGCCGGCCGCCGCCGACTGGCTCATCCCGCCGGTGGCGGCGGCGACCGCACCCGTGGCACCGAGCTGGCAGGACGAGCTGCGCAAGCTCGACCTGCGGCTGACGCGCATCGAGAAGTGGCTGGGTGACCACCGCGACCGCTGGGGCGCGATCGCCGCCGAGGGAGCGCCGACCGGGCTGGTCATCGATGCCCGCGGCTCCAACTTCATCCCCTCGATGTCGCCCAAAATCATCCAACTGCGCGGCGGGGTGCTCTACCCCGACGCCCGGGTGCGCCGGGAGGCGGCCCGCCACGGCGTGCTGATCTCGCTCTTCATGCGCGACCTGATGATGGCCCAGAAGCACCCCCGCGTGGGGGAGCGGCCGCTGGTGCTCAAGGCGCTGCGTACCTGGGGGAAGACCCGCACCGCGCTGGTGCTGGGCAAGGAGGCATCCGCCCGCCTGAAGGAGCTGATCGCCAAGGGCTTCCTCGACCACGCCGCCGTCATCGTGGTGATGGACTGATGGGGTCGCGCGTCAGCGTCGTGAAGGGGTGCTTCGCGAGACGCCGGCATCCGCGCCCGAGCGGGGGCTGTGGCGCCCCGCTCATGGAGCACGGACGGAACCAGGCGGGTGGGCGGAGCCGTTGTAGGGCGCGGCCGGCCCTGCTCCTGCTCGCCGCCCTCCTGCTGCTGCCGGGGCTGGCCTCTGCGGCACCGGCGCCGGGCGTGGTGACGGTGCTCAAGGGCAAGGCGGACAAGCAGCACCGACAGCAGGGCGACTGGCGCCGGTTGGCGCGCAGGGATCCCGTCGCCTCCGGCGACCGGGTGCGCACCCGCGCGGCGTCGCTGGCCGAGGTCACCCTCCATCGAGGCAAGCAGACCATCCGTCTCGGCCCCAACTCGCTGGTCGACTTCTCCGCGGTCTTCGCCGAAGGGGAGCGGACGGTGAGCGCGTTGACCCTCGAGGAGGGGGATCTCTGGGCCGAGGTCGACGAACTGGGCGAGGAGTCCAGCTTCGACCTCTCCAGCAAGGCGGCCCGCGCCACCGTCCGCGGCACCATCTTCAGTGTCCATGCCGACGAGGAGGGCACCACCACGCTCAATGTCTACCGGGGCAAGGTGGAGGTGCGCGGCGCCCCCTCCCCCGCCGCGGCCGGCGGGGGGGCGATCGCCGGCCCGCGCGAGGTCGCCGGCCCGCGCGAGATCACCCTCCACCAGTGGGTCCGGCTCGTCGGACGCATGCAGCAGATCGTGGTCGACCGCAACGGTGGCTGGCGCATCCGCGACATCGACGCGCACGAGGGGTTCACCGCCCGCTGGATGGAGTGGAACCGCAGCCTGACCGAAGCGGATCCCACGAAGGCACGACAACCCGCTCCGCACCGTCAGCCGTGACCGGTGCCCTCCCCCACCGACACTGATCCGCCGCGCGACCCCGCCCCCGCGGCGCCACGGCGCCGCCGCCGATCGCCGCTCGTCGCGGCCGCCCTGCTCCTGCTGCTCCTCCTGCCGCTGGCCATGCCGGCGACGCTGCTCAACATCGATGCGGTGCGCCTCCACCTGCTGCCGCTGGCCGCCCGCCAGGTCGGGATCACACTCGCCTACCGGCCGATCGAGCGTTTCTCGTGGCAAGAGGGGTTCGCCCTGCCGCAGCTCACCCTCAAGCTGGGTGGGATCCGGCTGGAGCTGCACCGGATCGACTACCAGCGCGCCACGCGCCGGCTGATCATCGGCGAGGCCGGGCTGCGCCTTCCCGCTCCGGAGCGGCTGGGCGGGGGGATGGCGGGGAGGACGACCGCCGGCGGGTGGGGAGCGCCGCCGTGGCTGGAGCGGATCGTGCGTACCGTCCTCGTGCGGCGGCTGCGCGTGACCGGCCCGGCGCTGCAGGCGCGCGGCCGGTTGCGGCTGGATCTCTCCGCCCGGCGGGGGGCATCGATCTCGCTGCGGATCAACCGCTGGCGGGTGCCGCAGCTCCCCTTCGACGGCACGGCCGGGCTGCACGCCGTCATCGACCCGGATGAGGCCTCCGTCACGCTCGATACGATCCGTATCACCACCCCTCCCGCCACCCTGCGCGGCCGCCTCACCATCCTGTCGGGCGCCCCGCCGACGGGCACGCTGCGGCTGCACTACCGGATTGATCGTCATACCACCCCGGCGCTGCCCCCCACGATGGCCCGCCGGCTTGCCGTCGTCGCCGCCCGCGGCGGGCTCGACCTGCGGCTTCGCGCCACCGCCGACGGCCGGATCGGCTGGTCCGCCGAGGGGCGTCAGATGCTCGATCCGGCGGAGGGATCCCCCCTCCCCTGGCGGCTGACGCTCGACGGCACGCTGCAGCCGGACGGAACGGCCCTCGCCCTCCACCGGGGGCGGATCGAGACCCCCTTCGCCACGCTGGAGCTGGCCGGCTTAGCCCGGCCCGCCGCCCGATTGCTGGCGCTGACCGCGACGCTCTCCTGGGAGACGGCACGGATGCCGCCCCGCTGGCGCAGCGCGCAGCCCCTCTCCGGTCGGCTGGGGGCGGAGGTTCGATTCGAGCGCAACCGGCTGACGGCCGATCTCGACCGCATCGCCCTCCACCTGCCGGAGGCCGCCGTGCGACTGAGAGCAGACGGTCGCCTCACCGCCCGCCCCGCCGACCGCACCGCCACGCTCCGGCTGGCGCACCTGGCCGTCGACGGCGCCGCCCCCTTCCCCTGGCACGACGAAGGTGCGGCACGGATCGCCGTCGCCTGGCACGGGCAGAGGCCGACGGTCACCCTGCAGGCGCGTCGTCGGCTCACCCTCCGACCGCCGTCGCACTCCCCCCTGCGGCTGAACAGCGACAGCCACTGGACCATCGAGCAGAGGGCGCCGCAGCGGCTGCGCTGGAAAGTGGCCGGCACCGTCACGCCGCAGGGGCTGCCCGCACCGCTCGACGGCGGGAGCATCGATCTCTACGCCGAGGGCGCCGTCGCGCGCAGCCTGCTCGCGCTGCACCGCCTAAGCCTCACCCTGCCCGGCGCCTTCTCCCTCGAATGCGACGGCGCGCGCCTTCCGTGGCAAGCCGACCGGCCGCTCACCGCCCGCGGCAGCCTCACCCTGCCGGATCTGCTGGCCTGGCGCCGGCTGCTCCCGGCCACGGCGGAGATCGCCTCCGACGGGCGGCCGCTGACGGCAACCCTGAGCTGGGGGCTGAAGCGCAATGCCGCCTTCTGGCGGATCGACGGCAACCTCACCCTGCACGGCGGCGCGCTGCGGCTGGGCGCTGCGACGCTGGATGGAATCGCGCTGCGGCTGCCGCTGCACCAGCGCCTGCCGCGCAACCGCCCGCTGCTTCCGTTGGCCAAGGCTCCCCCGCCGCCGCTCGCCGCGCTGCTCGGTCGCTCTTCCGCGCCGCCGCGGCATGGGGGGCGGCTCGCCGTCCGGGGCGTGCGGCTGCGGGGGGCGGCGCTCGGCGATTTCGAGGCCGCCGTCGCATGGCGCGACGGCCACCTGACGCTGATGCCGAAGGGGGCCGCCCCCCTCGGCGGGAGACACGGCGGCGTGATCGACTGCGCGCTCTCGGAGCGGGCTGGCGGCCCGGCCGGCCGGCTGGCCCGCTGCGTCGGGCGCTACACCCTGATCGATGCCGACCTGGCCGAGGTGCATCCCGATCGCCACGGCCGCTTCTCGCTCTTCGCCTCCGCCGAACTGGCCGAGGGCCGACTGCGCGGACGGATCAGCCTGCCGGAGATCGGCAGCGGCGTGCCGCTGTTGCTGATCGATCGGCTCGACCGCCACGGCGCCAACCCCGAGCTGCAGCGGGCGCGGCGAATGATCGAACTGCTCCACTATGTGCCCCGCCGCATCGACGCCGCACTCGACGGCGGCTTCGTCGACCTCGATCTGCGGCTGCAGAAGCCGGCCAGCGGCGGCGGCATCGACATCCCGCTGCACAACATCGCCATCGGCAGGTTCCTCCCCGAATGATGTGCGCGATGCGCCGGGAGAAAGGCGACGACGCGACCGTCGACCGCTCGATGGAGGGCCATCCGTTTGCCGGTTCCGGCCGGGGAACAACAGCCCCATGACATATGGATTCTGCACGGGCGTGAGTTCCCGGTCGTGGTGGCGACGAGGTGGGGACGTGTATGCATCGCCGGCGGGCGGCACGGCCTGTCAAGACCCATGATATTGTATACCTCTTTCGTGAATAGTTCGGGGTGTTTGGCGTGCCATGCCTGTAGCGACTGGACGAGGCATGAATCGTCTGGGGCGTGCCGCTCACGATTGGCTGGCTTGTGTCGCTTCCCCCGCGTTTTCTGCGACAGGCGCCGGACTGGCGCGATATGTTCAGGCTTGGAATCGCATTTTCATTGGCGCTCTTCCCGGTTTCGCTCATGTTCGCTGTTTCCGTGGCTATTCCC
>RFFX01000026.1 GCA_003696765.1 Zetaproteobacteria bacterium
CGCGACGATCTCCATGGAGTGTTGGTCGAGCGGCGGAGGAGGCGGGCCGAGTTTTTGCGCCATGTGGTGCGTACCCTGCGGCTCGATGGCGAGGTCTTCTGTGGCGATGCGGCCGATATGGCGCTGCCGGGCCGGGCGGATGTGGTGGTGGCGCGCGCGGTGGCCGATCCGGCCACCTTGCTGCGGCTGGCCCGGCCGTTGATCGCTCCGGGAGGAGGGGCCATCCTTCCTGCATCGCCCGATGCGGAGGCGAAGGAGGTCGTAGGGTGGTGTGTCGAGGAGGATTCGTGGCTACAGTTCGGCCACGGGGTACGCCAGCGGGTATTGCGCTTCCGCCGTCAGGATGAGAGGTGTTTCACATGAAACATGAGAATCTCGGTCCGATCATCGCCGTCGCCAACCAGAAGGGGGGGGTGGGGAAGACGACCACCAGCATCAACCTCTCCGCCTCCCTCTCGGCGATGGACTACCGCGTGCTGCTGGTCGATCTCGATCCGCAGGGGAACAGCACCACCGGCCTGGGGATCGACAAGGGGGCGATCCACGGCTCCACTTACGACCTGTTGACGGCGGAGACGGGGTTGGGCGAGATCGTGGTCTGCTCCGATTTCGAGGGGCTGCTGGTGGCCCCGTCCGACGTCGAGCTGACCGCGGCCGAGATCGAGCTGATCCATGCCTCACGGCGGGAGTTCCGGCTGCACGACGCCTTCTCCGCCTACCACGGTGAGCCGTTCGACTATGTGGTGATCGACTGCCCCCCGGCGCTCAATCTGCTGACCATCAATGCGCTGACCGCCGCGGATCGGGTATTGATCACCCTGCAGACCGAGTTTCTGGCGCTGGAGGGGGTCTCGCAGATCCTGGAGACACTCCGGCGCGTGCGCAAACGGCTCAATCCGCAGCTGACCGTCGACGGCATCCTGCTGACCATGATGGACCGGCGGAACAAGATCGCCCAGCAGGTGGAGCGGGAGGTGCGGGACTATTTCGGCGCCCAGGTCTATCAGACGGTGATTCCGCGCAACGTCCGGCTGGCCGAGGCGCCCAGCTTCGGGGTGCCGGTGCTGCAGCACGACGTCCGCTCGACCGGGGCGCAGGCCTACCTGCAGGCGGCGGCGGAGCTGGTCCGGCGGGAGGCGGCGATGCAACAGGTGGAAGAGGAGGTGACGGTATGATGAGCACGGCCAGGGTGCATCGCCTCCCATGACCCGACAGCAGCAGCGCCGCCGTGGGTTGGGGCGCGGGCTGGACGCCCTCTTCATGGATGGCGAGGAGGGTGCGGCGACCACCTCCATCGCCGTCGATGCGATCGTCCCCAACAGCTATCAGCCGCGTCGGACCTTCCGTCAGGAGGAGCTCGACGCCCTGACCGAGTCGGTCCGGCGCAATGGGGTGCTGACGCCGATCCTGGTGCGTCCGACCGCTTCGGGGGGCTATGAACTGATCGCCGGGGAGCGGCGCTGGCGGGCGGCCAGGGCCGCCGGACTGGCCACCATCCCCGCTCTGGTGCGCGAGGTGAGCAGCGCGGAGGCGCTCGCCTTCGCCATCATCGAGAACGAACAGCGCGACAACCTGACGGCGATCGAGTCGGCCTGCGCCTACCAGCGGTTGATCGACGAGTTCGGCTACAGCCAACAACAGGTGGCCGAGGTGGTGGGGGTGTCGCGTGCGCAGGTGAGCAACCTGCTCCGGCTGCGCCAGTTGCCCGAAAAGATCCAGCGGATGATCGAACGGCGTGAGCTCTCCATGGGGCAGGCGCGGCCGTTGGTCGGCCTGGGGGAGGCGCGGGCGGTGGCGCTGGCCGAGCAGTGTGCGGCACAGGGATGGAGTGCCCGCAGGATGGAGCAGGAGGCCAGGAAGCTCGCCGCCGGCGGTGGAGCCGCGCGCAAGGAGGGGCGGGGAGAGGATCCCGACGCGCGCAAGATCGAGGAGGAGATCCGGCGCCATACCGGCCTGGCGGTGGAGGTGCGGCGCGACCGGAAGGGGGGGGGCAAGCTGACCATCCCCTTCGCCCATGTGGGAGAGCTGGAGGGGCTGCTGCGGCGGCTGCGCTCCGGCGGGGAGGGGTAGGATGCAGGAGGCGGAGAAGAAGCCCTCGATCCCCTCCTATCGACGCCATGTGTTGCTCTGCGCCGGCAAGCACTGCGATCCCGAAGGGGTGCGGGCGCTGGTTCACTACTTTCGCGAGCGGTTGCGGCTGCTCGGGCTGCTCGATACGGAGGTCCGGCTCAACCGGGCAGGTTGCCTCGGGGTCTGCCGCGAAGGGGCCATCGCCTGCATCTATCCCGACGGGGTCTGGTATTGCCGCATCGATGCTGCGGCCGTCGACCGGATCATCCGTCACCATCTGATCGGCGGAGCGGTGGTGGAGGAGCTGCTCTTCCACCACCACCGTCCGCCGGCGTGAGCCGGCCCATCTGTACCACCTCGTGGTTCGTCGGGCCAAACCTCCGGCTAGGGAGCAGTTGCGATCATGGTCCGATGGATTCACAAGAGGCCATCGCCGCGGCAATGGAGGTTGCGCATGCAGCCGACGGATTTGTAAGGGGATCGAAGAGCGCGCCCTTCGACCGCCGTCGAGCAAAAAGCCCATGGAGGGACTTTTTGTGATTCCATCAACACTGACCTTCCAGCAGGCATGCGCCCGGTATCTTCGGCAGTTGGCCGAGGTGCAGCGTTACTCTCCCCACACCATCGCCGCCTATCGGCGCGACTTCGCCGCGCTTGGTCGTCATCTGCCCGAAGGGGTGACGCTCGACCGGGTGGAGCGGTCGATGGTGGAGGGATGGCTGCTCGCCATGCACGCCCGAGGGCTGGCCGCGACCACCATGGCCCGACGTCTCTCCGCGGTGCGCGCACTCTTCGACTGGGCCGAGCAGGAGGGGTTGATCGCCCACAACGTGGTCAGCGCCATCCCCATGCCCAAGCTGCCGCAGCGGCTGCCGCGCGCGGTGGCGCCGGAGGAGCGGCGCAAGCTGTTTGCAGGCGCGGAGGGGCGTGCGCCCGACGATCCGTGGCGGGCGCGGGATCTCGCCCTGGTGGCGCTGCTCTACGGCTGTGGGGTGCGCATCTCCGAGGCGGTGGCGCTCGATCTGACCGATCTCGATGCAGGCGCACGTCTGCTGCGTATCGTCCGCGGCAAGGGGGGGAAGGCGAGGCAGGTTCCGATCCCGAGCGGAGCCATGCGTCTGCTGTGCCGCTGGCTGGATCTGCGCCCGCTGCTGCCGGCGCAGCCGGCGCTCTTCGTCAACCGGCGGGGGGGGCGGATCAGCAGCCGCAGCGTGCAGCGGATGATGAAACGGCTGGCGGCCGAGCAGGGAGCGGACGCAGCGGTGACCCCCCATCGCCTGCGCCACGCCTTCGCCACCGATCTGCTCGCCGGCGGCGCCGATCTGCGCGCCATCCAGGAGCTGCTCGGACACCAGTCGCTGGCCACCACCGAGCGCTATACTCATCTCGATATCGGGCGGCTGCAGGAGCTTTACCGCCGAACCCACCCGCGGGCGGGCGACTGAGAGGCTTGCGAGGGGGGGCCGGCGGCTACTCCCCGAATCCGCCGCCGGCGAAGTTCTCGAAGCGGGTGTATTCGTGGAGGAAGGTGAGCCGGACGGTGTCGGTCGGGCCGTTGCGCTGTTTGGCTACGATGATCTCGGCCACCCCCTGGTTTTCCGGTTTTTTGTGGTAGACCTCGTCGCGGTAGATGAAGGCGATCAGATCGGCGTCCTGTTCGATGGCGCCCGATTCGCGCAGGTCGGACATCATCGGCCGCTTGTCGGCCCGCGACTCCAGCGAGCGGTTGAGCTGGGAGAGGACCACCACCGGGATGTCGAGCTCCTTGGCCAGCCCTTTGAGCGCACGGGTGATCTCACTGATCTCTTGTTCGCGCCGCTCGGCATCGGGCGGCCCGGACATCAGCTGCAGGTAGTCGATCACCACCATATCGAGGCATTGCGAGCGTGATTCGCGCTTGAGCCGACGGCATTTGGCGCGCAGCTCGGTGACCGAGATCGCCGGCGTGTCGTCGATGTAGATCTCCGCCTCGGCCAGCGCACCGACGGCTCCGGCCAGCTTGCGCCAATCCTCCCGGGAGAGGTGGCCGGTGCGCAGCTTGCCCATGTTGACCCGCGCCTCGCTGGCCAGCATGCGCTGGGCGATCTGCTGGGAGGACATCTCCAGGGAGAAGACGCAGACCACATGGCGGCGCTGGGTCTCGCCGTCGGCAATGGAGCGGATCGCCGCGTTCTGCACGATGTTCATGGCGAAGGCGGTCTTGCCCATGCTCGGACGTCCGGCGATGACGATCAGATCCCCCTGCTGCAATCCGGCGGTCAGTTCGTCGAGATCCTGGTAGCCGGTGGGGATGCCGGTGATCGCCCGCTTGTCGGCGTAGCGTGCCTCCAGATCGCGATAGATCTGCGGCATCAGCTCCGCCATGCTGCGGAAGGCCGACTGGTTTTTGTTGAAGGCGGTGGCGATCGAGAGGATCCGCCCTTCGGCGCGGTCCAGATGGTCGTTGACCGTCAGGTCGGGCGATTCGTAGACCTCGCGGGCGATGTCGGTGCAGGCGGCGAGGATCTCGCGCAGCACCGCGCGCTGACGGACGATCTCCGCGTAGTATTTGATCCGCGCCGAGGTGGGCACCGAGTTGACCAGGTCGACCAGGTAGGCCTCACCGCCACAGCGATCGAGCAACTCGTGGCGCTGCAGGTGGTCCTTGACGGTAAGGGCGTCCACCGCCTGGGTGGAGTCGGCCCCGAGTTCGAGGATCGCCTGGAAGATGCGCCGGTTGGCCTCGACGTAGAAGTGCTCGGGGAGCAGTGATCCTTCGAGCTGCTCCAATGCATCGGGATCGATGAGGATCCCGCCGAGCACCGCGCACTCCGCATCGTAGGCGTGCGGCGGCGTGCGCTCGCGCAGCGTGGCCTGTGCCGGTTCCACCCCTCTGCCCCTCCGGTCAGCGGCTGCCGCCGGCAGGGAATGGTCAGCCGTTTTCCGGCTCGACGGTGAGGTGCATCTCAGCGACGACGTCGGGGTGGAGCCGGACACGGAAGCGGTGTGTCCCCAGGGTGCGGATCGGCTCGTCGATCAGGATGTCGCGGCGGTGGATTTCTTCACCAGCCTCGGCGATCAGCGCGGCGATGTCGCTGGTGGTGACCGAGCCGTAGAGGTGGGTGCCGTCGGATGTGGCGCGGGTGGTGGTCAGAGCCAGTGCGCCCAGCCTCTCTGCCCGGGCCTGCGCCGCCTCCAGCACCGATCGCTGTTTCTCTTCGAGCAGGGCGCGGCGCCGTTCGAACAGCTTGCGGTTGGCGCTGTTGGCGACGATCGCCTTCTTCTTCGGCAGCAGGTAGTTGCGGCCGTAGCCATCCTTGACCCGGACCACGTCGCCGACGTTGCCCAGGCGTTCGATGCGTTCAAGCAGGATCAGTTCCATGGGTCATACTCCTTCTTCCGGGGGGGCGCCCCGACGAAAATCAAACCAGGTGTCCAAAAGGCCGATGACGACGAAGGGGATGATGGCCAACGACCAGAAAAAGAGGAAGATGTACATCCCGGCGAGCAGCACGTTGAGCTGCCGCTCCTTGAGCCAGAGGTGGGCGACCGCCACCCCCTGAACGGCGAAGAGCGCGGCCAGGAGAAGCGAGAGCGCGATGGCGACGAACTGGAGGTTGCCGCCGGCCATATTGGCCGGCACCAGCGCCAGCAGCATCAGCAGGGCGAGGCGGGGCTGGAAGCGGACGTAGTACCAGGAGAAACAGCTGTCGTGGTAGAAGCCGTAGCGCATGGCCAACCAGCGGGCCCCGAGCAATCCTCCCCACCAGATGCTCCAGAGGCCGCCCGCCACGAGCCCCGGCATGGCGAGTGCGAGGCTCGCCTCCACCTCTTCGACCGCATCGCCACCCCGCCCCTCGATCGGGGCGAACATCGGCGCCATCAACATCCGGGTGTACTTCTGCAGCGAACCATCGCCATGCAGTGCCGCCCCCAGGGCGAGGGCTGCGGTGACGGCGCAGAAGATGGCGACGGCCAGCACCTCTCCGCTGCGCGCCAGGCCGCCGTGTCGACGCAGGATGTTCGCTGCCATGGCGGGCAGCACGGCGTAGAAGAGGAGGTAGATCAGCGTCACCGTCGGATCGAACCGGTTGAGCGCGGCCACACCGGCGCTGCTGATCAGGGCCACCGGGGTGACGAAGCTGCCGCCGCCTCCGATCTGGATCAGCGCGAAGAGCGCAGGTGTGGTGAAGTGGGCCACCACCGCGATCAGAATGAAGAGAAAGGCGATCATCGGCGCTCCCGGGAAGAGCCCGGGCAGCCAGAAGATGGCGGTGAAGAGGGTGAAGGCCAAGCAGGAGCAGGGCAGCTTCCTGGTCAAAAGGAAGTCGAGCAGGGGCGGCATGGCGGCCGAAGCCGCCGTCTGTTCCGGCGGGGGGGGTGTCATCCCGGTGGCTCCCCGTCCCTGTGCGGCCTGCTGCCCTCAACCCTTGTGCAACGGCGTGTAGGCGAGCAGGGCGAGCTGACGCGCGCGCTTGATGGCGGTGGTCAGCCGGCGCTGGTGCTTGGCGCAGGTCCCAGTCACCCGTGCCGGCAGGATCTTGAAGCGCTCGGTGATGAAGTGGTGGAGCAGGTCGGGATCCTTGTAGTCGATCCGCAGCGACTTGTCGGCGCAGAACTTGCAGAACTTGCGCCGCCGCTGCGGGCGTTGACGCGCGCCCCGCCGACCGGCGGATGTGACCGGCTTCTGCGCGGAAGGGGGGGTAGGGGTTCGATTGGTCTCACTCATCGTTTCGTTCCTTCTTCATGGGAGTCGTATCCTTCGGTTGCATACGCAGCCTCCGGATTTGCGCGGCACGCCAGCGCCGCGATGGTGGTTTCGCAAGAAACCCTCAGCCGTCATTCGCGTTCGATGCGATTGTTCGATCGATACCGCCCTCTTCGCAAGGGGTCGGCATCAATGGCTCGGAAAGGGGGCGGCACGCCTCGACCCAGATTTCCACCTGGCCCCAATGGGGTTGGCCCTCGCGACGATAGTAGCGTCTGCGCAGGTAGCCGCGGATCTCCACCCGGCTGCCGTCGAGCCCCGCCAGCGCACGGGCCTGCGCCCCGGTGGCGCGCAGCGGCAGCGGCTGCTGCCGCTCGACGCCGGCCCGCGCCGGCCCGACATCCGGGCGTTCGAGCAACAACGCTGCAATCACCGCCGGCTCGCCGCTCGGAAGCCAACGCCTGCGGACGCCGTCGACGGTTCCGACGAGCCAGACCCGGTTCACGCCGATGGCGCAAGAGGCCGCCATCGCCGCGTCTCTCCGCTGTCTTTATGCCGCAGCCGTCTCCGGCTGCTTCGATGCGCCTTCCACCGCGGTTTCGTTTCCGGCGGCCTTGGCGCTCTTGTTCCGCTCCCGCTCCCCGGCGCCATCCCCCGACTTCTGTTCCGGGGTGGCGGTGCGCTGGCTCTTCGCACGGCGGCGCATGAGTGGGGAGGGCTGGTCGGAGAGCTCGGTCAGGCGCACGGTGAGGAAGCGGATGATCCGCTCCTCCAGATGGATGGCCCGCTCAAGGGCTGCGACCGCCGATGGCGGCCCGTCGGTGACCAGCAGCATGTAGTGGCCGCGCTTGCGCTTGGCGATGGGGTAGGCGAGTCGACGCACGCCCCACGCTTCGCGCTTGACGATGCGGCCTCCGGCCGCCTCGACGCGGGTGACCAGATCGTCGGTCAGCTTCTCGGCGTTCTCCTGGGATGTATCGGGATTGACGATGAATACGGTTTCGTAGTACACGGCGCTCCTCTTGGTGTCGTGAGGCGGTGTGGCCGGTGCCGATCGGCGGATCCGCCGGATCGGGCGACGCCGGCCGCCCGCATGACGCCCTGAACATGGTTGCAGCGCATTCAGAGCGAGGGGGCGGCATTCTGGAGGTGGGCACCGGTTTGGCAAGCGGGCTTTGACGCATGGGGGGTGCAACGCTAGAAATCGCACACCTGCTCCCATCGTCTAGCGGTCCAGGACGCCGCCCTCTCACGGCGGAAACAGGGGTTCGATTCCCCTTGGGAGTACCAGGATTGCCACCGTGTTCGCCTGGGCGGTTGCCAACGCTTCAGTCGAGCCGAATCTGGCCGATAAACGTATCGCACGGGCGGGCTCGTCGATCGGTCACACAGATGATCCTTCTGCTCTCCCAGATGGGTGGCCTGCGTCGATCCATGCCTTGAGATTGACTGCCTGATGGGGGGGAGTGTTGTTTCTCTTTCAGTCGGATGAAGGCGGCCATCGGCTCTGCCCCATCCCCAGCGGACGCGCGGGGCGGGCGAGCTGGATCCGTTCGTTTCCCTTGGTCTTGATCGCATGGCTGGTGTTCTCATCGGCGGCGGAAGCCGCGATGGGCGATCGGCTGGTTCCGGTCGGTCGGAGGTTGACGCTCTACCGGCAGCCGGCATTGAGTTCCGCGCTCGTCGCCAGGGTTTCCCACGATCAGCGGCTGATCGAACTGGAACGGATGGGGGCTTGGGTGCTCGTCGCCGTCGGGAAGAGCGGCGTGCAGGGATGGGCCCGCATTTCGGCGCTGAAGCCTCTATCCGGGGTGGCATCGGTGGCGCATCGGGCCGCGGACAAGGCAGGGAGGGTGGTGCGCTCCCGCGTATCCGGGGAGGGGACCCGCGAACGGGGAGCGGAGGCAGGCGTGGCTGCGGCGACCTCTTCCGCCCCGGTGTCGACAAGGGGAAGCACAAGTTTCCTCTCCAGCCGTGATTTCGATCTCCTCGATCTGGGGCTGAAGGACGGTATCGTGTTCGACGGCTCCGGAGGGCATGGAAAGACCATCTTCTTTCCGGCGCCGCTCGATTCGGATGTGAGCAGCGGCGAGTTCGTCTTGCGCTACCAGGCATCCTCCATGATGCTGGATCGCGCCAATCTTCGGGTCTCCATCAACGACCGTCCCATGAAAGTGCGACGGATCGCGTCGGATGGCATGGTGCATCAGTTTTCCGTGCTGCTGCCCCCCTCCCTCTTTCGCAAAAGAGGGCTGGTCAAGGTCCGGATCAGCGGCCACCTGATCGGGAGCGACGATCGCTGTCGCGACGAGCGGGACGGGGCGCTCTTCGTTCGCATTTTTCCCGAGACAACCCTGCATATCGCCTATCATCCCGCACTCCATTCCGTGCGCGACTACTGGCGTATGTTGCCCCGTCATGTGGTGCTCTCGCTGCCCGCGGGCAAGCTGACCCCCGAGGTGTTCAAGAGCGCCTGGTCGATGATGGTCATGCTGGAGAAGGCGGGTAAGGTGGTACGGCTGACGCGCCTTCCCGAGATCGGACACATCGTCATCGCTTCCCGGGCGCAGCTGCAGGATCAGATCCGGGCGCATCCGGTGAAGAGGGGCGGGACGGCGAAGTTTGCTCGTCTCTTCTACCCGGAGTCGGGCAAGGGGGCCAACATCGCCCTGGCGCGCTATGGAAACCATCGCTTCCTTGCGCTGAGCGAGCCGTTCGACACCACGCCGTTCTATCTGCTGGACGACCATTGGAACACGTTGGCCGCGGGACAACATTACCGTCTGTTTCCCCTCACCTACGCATCCTACCGGTTTCACATGCGTCTGCCGTCGCATTCGATGGGCAAGCGGATCGCTATTCCCGTGGAACGGATCGGGATCAACACCCGGGTGCAGAAGATGTTCCGCTCCACTTCGTGGACGACGACGGTCGGGCCGTACGATTTTCCATCGGGGGTGCGGATGTCCCGCTTGCGGCTGGAGGTCGTCGCTCCGGTCCGCGACGAGCGGGATCCTAAGTATGAGCTCTATGTCTACCTCAACGACATCCTGCTGCGCTCCATGCGCTTGAAGGACAGTGGCGCGGTGCAGTCGTTCGAGATTCCGCTGCCGAAAAAGTACCAGATGCAGTTCAACAAGCTCGCCATCGTCGCCGAGCACGATGTCGACAATGGCGATTGTCGGGGCATCCCTCCCACGGATCCCTTTCAGATCCTGCCAAGCAGCCGGCTGCTGCTGGTGCGGCACACCGGGGATCCGGAAAACTTCTTCGATCTTACCTACTACTTCTCCGACGGGTTCGACACCTACATCGAGGAGGAGGGTCTTGTTCATGCGGATCGGATCCTCTATCTGCTCACCCGTATCGCGGTCGACTACCCGTTGCTGGCGGACATGTCGCGTGTTCACTTCGTGGCTGCCGGCAGCCGGTTGGAGCCATCCGGGCCGTTCTGGGCGATCGGGGCGTTCGACCTCGGTGATATCGAGGCGCCGGTGCGGTTTGACAAGGGGCGGGTGAGCGTGGTGGACCACGAGGGGAATGTGCTGCTCGATGTGGATCGCCTGCCTGATGTCACCACCATGCAGATCGCCAGGGCAGGGAGGTTCTACGGTCTGCTGATCCATCCCGATCGCGGGCGCGACTATCTCTTCCCCGAGGCGTTGCATCTCCAGCGTGACGATATCGCCTTCCTGGACGACAACGGCATCATCCTGTCGCTGGACAGCCACCACCCCACGCTGGTGCGGATGTTCTATCCCGATGTCTCCACCTGGTTTGACGTCTTCGATGCCTACCGCTTCTGGATCTTCGCCTTCGGCTGGTTCCTGCTGAGTGTGCTCGCCCTCTACATCTTCCGCCAGATGCGGCACCAGCGCGCCCTACGGAAGGCGGCGGTTGATGACATCGACCATTGAAGTGGATGCAAGGGGCGAAAAGGCGCGGCAGAGATCGCCGCGTATCGGTGACCTTCTCGTTCAACGGGGGCTGATCACCCCGGAACAGCTCAGCCAGGCGCTCGAAGAACAGAAGGAGAAGGGGGGGAAGCTCGGGCTCATCGTGCTCGAGCGGGGCTGGGTGGATGCGCACCGGTTTTATCAGGTTCTGCTGGAGAACGATGCCAAGGCGCCCCGCCGCCACATTGGGGAGATGCTGGTCGATGAGGGGCTGATTTCCGAAGAGCAGCTGGCCCGGGCGTTGGCGGAGCAGAAACGCACCGGGCAGCGGCTGGGTGATGTGCTGCGTCAATGGAACTGGGTCAAGCCCGAGGAGTTCTATGCGGTTCTGCTCGACAGTTTTCGACGGGGGAAGATCGGCGAGCTACTGGTGCGCAAGGGGTTGCTGACCCGAGAGCAGCTGGACGAAGCGCTGAAGCTGCAGCGGCGTTGGGGGACGCGAATCGGCGATGTGCTGCTGGCCAAGGGTTGGGTGCGTCCCTTCGATCTCTATCAGGTCATGGCGGAGCATCTCGGCAGGCCGTTCATCAACCTGATGGATGAGCCGGTGGATGATACGCTGTGGGATCCCGGGCTGCTGGACTGTTATGCGGAGTATCAGTTCATTCCCTGGCGCCGTCAGGGGGATCGGGTGATTCTTGCCGTGTCCGACCCCGAACCGGCGAATCTGTTGATGATCGAGCATATCTACAAGGATGTGCCGACCGACTTCGTGATCACCTCGAAGCTGGATCTGCACTGGTCGCTGCAGGCGCACGGTCGGGACTACTTCAAGCATCGCGCGGTGAACAAGTTGCGTGAGCGACAGGCGGAACTCTCGGCCAGTCAGGTGTTCACCACCCCCCAGTTGGTGACGCTCTATCTCTTTGCCACGGCGTTGCTGGCCGCACTGGTGCGCTGGCCGGTTCCCACACTGATGGCGATCAACATGGCCCTGGCGCTCTTTTTGCTGCTCAACTTCGGCATGCGCGTGATCTTTGCCTGGGTGGGCAGCCACGAGTCCATCGATGTCAAGGTGACGGATGAGGAGGTGGCGGCGCTGGAGGATGAGGATCTGCCCACCTACACCATCCTTGTTCCCATGTACAAGGAGCCCGAGGTGCTCCCGATCATCGCGCAAAGCATTCGTGAGATGGATTACCCGCTCTCCAAGATCGATGTGAAGCTGGTGTTGGAGGAGGATGATATCGAGACGTTCGAGGAGGCGAAGCGACTCGGCTTGGAGGGGATCTTCGAGATCATTCGCGTGCCTCCGTCGTTGCCGAAAACCAAGCCCAAGGCGTGCAACTATGCGTTGAACTTCTCCCGCGGGGAGCTGCTCACCATCTACGATGCCGAGGATAAGCCCGAGCCCGACCAGTTGAAGAAAGTGGTGGTCGCCTTTCGCAAGGCATCCAGTGAAACGGCGGTTATTCAGGCGCGGCTCAACTACTTCAATGGCCCGGAAAACTGGCTGACCAAACAGTTCACCATCGAGTATTCGTTGTGGTTCGACTTCTACCTCCCGGCGCTGGATGCCCTGCGCATTCCCATCCCCCTCGGCGGAACGTCGAACCACTTCCGCATGAAGGTGCTCAAGGAGGTGGATGCTTGGGATCCCTACAACGTGACGGAAGACGCCGATCTCGGTGTTCGCCTCACACAGCTGAACTATCGTGTCGGTGTGGTGAACTCCACCACCTTTGAAGAGGCCAACAGCAATCTGCACAACTGGATCCGGCAGCGCTCCCGCTGGCTGAAAGGTTATATGCAGACCTATCTCGTCCATATGCGACGGCCGTTGCATATGTACCGTCTGCTCGGGCACGTCGGTTTCTGGGGGTTCCAGTTTTTCATCGGCGGGACCATTCTAAGCGCCCTGATCGCGCCGTTCTTGCATGGCATGTATCTCTTCTGGCTCTTCACCATGACCCATGCTTTCGATCCGCTGTTCTCCCCC
>RFFX01000027.1 GCA_003696765.1 Zetaproteobacteria bacterium
CACCGCCTCCAGCCGCGGCCAGGTGATGCCGGTGAAGGCGAGATCCACCCATGCATGGTCGCTCCGCTCGAACAGCCAGCGGGCCATCTTCGCCGCCTCCCCATTGGCCGCCATGTCCGACGACCCGCGCGCAAGCAACACCACGCCGGTGGTCGTGGGATCGGGCATGTCCAGCGCGCGCATCGCCTTGCGCAGGCTGCGGCCAAGTGATGCCAGAATCTCCTCGTTCGCGCCCAGGTGCGGGGCAACCACGAACTCGACTGTCGGATGGCGTCTGCGCGCATCCTCGACATGGTGCGGAATCTCCATCTTCACGTGGCCAGCAGCCCCCAGGATCAGCGGCACCACGATCACTTTTGCCGCGTCCCGCGCGGCCCGATCCAGCCCTTCGTCGAGCAGCACCTCGGCGAACTCGATGAAGCAGACCTCGATGCGCGCGGCCGGCCACCGCGAGCGCCACACCTCGGCGAAACGCTCGATCTCCGCATTGCCGGCGGGATCCCGCGAGCCATGGCCCACGAGCAGGATCGTCTCGTTCATCCCCCCTCTCCCGCGGCCTTGCGAAAGCGATGGGTAAAACCCGGATCATACAGTTTCGACCGCTTCAGCTCCGGCCACCGCCGCGCCCCCAACGTCGGGCCGACCACGATCATCGCCTGGGAGGCGATCTTTTCGGCCCTGCACCGTTCGCGGATGTTGCCGATGGTACCGCGCACGATCTTCTCCTCCCCCGGCCAACTCGCCTTGTGCACCACCAGCACCGGATCCTCCTCGCGCCAACCGGCGGCGAGCAACTCCTCCCGCACCTTGGCGAGCAGCGTGATGGAGAGGAACAGGCAGATCGTCGTCTTGTGCCTGGCCAGATCGCGCAACCGCTCGCCGTCGGGCATCGGCGTGCGCCCCTCCACGCGGGTGAGGATCACCGTCTGCGTCACCTCCGGCAGGGTCAGGCTCTCGCAAGCCGCGGCCGCCGATGCGAAGGCCGAGGAGACCCCGGGCACCACGCCCACTTCAATCCCCGCGCGCTCCAGCGGGCGCGCCATCTCGATCAACGCTCCGTAGAGCGAGGGGTCGCCCGTCTGCAGGCGGACCACGATCTCGTGGCGCGCGGCACGCTCGATCAGCCAGGCGGTGATCTCCTCCAGCGTCATCCCCTTGGAGTCGGCCACCTCGCATGCGGAGGTGACATGTTCGAGGCAGGCCCTGCCCACCAGCGAGCCGGCATAGAGCACCGCGTCGGCCTTACGCAGCAGCCGCGCCGCCTTCAAGGTGAGCAGCTCGGGATCGCCCGGCCCCGCGCCGACGAACCAGACCTTTCCCGTGCCGCCGGTTTGCCGCGAACTCGTCAAAACTCGATCCCCTGCTGTGCCCGGATCCCCTGGTCGGCGAAGGCGTGTTTGACCATGCCCATCTCGGTGACGGTATCGGCCGCCGCGATCACCGCCTCCGCTGCATGCCTCCCGGTCAGGATCAGGTGCATCCACCGCGGCTTCTCCTCACGGATGACGCGCGCGATCTCCTCGCCCGAGATCCAACCGTAACCGCAGCAATAGTTGATTTCGTCCCAGATCATCAGATCGTATGCATGCGAGCGCAGCTTCTCCTGGCACAGCGCCCAGATGGAACGGCTGGTGGCGATGTCCTGCTCCGGATTCTTCGTATCCCAGGTGAAGCCGTCGCCCAGCGCATGCCATTCGATGTTGTCGAAGCGTGCGGCCGCCTGCTGCTCGCCGGTCTGCCATTTGCCCTTGATGAACTGGATCACGCACACCTTCATGCCCCAGCCGGCGGCGCGAAAGGCCATGCCGAACGCGCTGGAGGATTTGCCTTTGCCTGCGCCGGTCAGCACCAGCGTGATTCCGCGCCGCAGTTCCCGTCGCTTGAGCCCCATCAGGCCGCCCGTCCGGCGCATCGGTTGCCCGTCTGTATGGGCTTACGGTTCGTGCGATCGCCCCCGCCGCGGACGACGGCCGCTTGCGAAGCCGCCCTTCCTCCACCGGAGAACCACGCCGCCGCCGCTTCGGGCGCGGAGGGGAAGTACCAGTGGACGTAGGAGGCCCGCACCCCTCCGTGGCGGATGCCGCGATCGCCCCGTGGCAGGTCGAAGCAGGGGGGGAGGGGGGTGGAGCAGTGGCGTTCGGAGTGGTGGAACTCGTGGCCGCGCATGCCACCCGCCTCCTCCCGGTAGCCCAGTGCGACCAGCCTTCGGTGCATGCGGAAGGTGCAGGGGAGGATGCCGGCCATCGGCAGTCGACGCCCCTCGGCGGTGACGATCGCGTTACCCAGCACCATCATGCCACCGCACTCGGCCAGCACCGGCCGACCCGAGGCGATGAACGCCCGCAGGGACGGCCAGCAGGGCGCGTCGGCCAGCCGGCCGGCATGGAGCTCGGGGTACCCGCCCGGCAGCCACACCGCGTCGGCGTCGGGAGGGAGTCGATCGCCCGCCAGGGGGGAGAAGAAGCGGAGGGTCGCCCCCGCCGACCGCAGCCACGCCAGGTTGGCGGGATAGAGGAAGCAGAAGGCTACGTCGCGCGCGACGGCGATCGTCGTTCCTTCCAGCATCCCGGCGGCACCGCGCAGGGGATCGGTCGGGACCGGGCCCCGGCGGGGGAGGGGGGAGGCGAGGGCCTCCGACCATGGCCCTGCGAGGTGGAGGGCGACGGCCAGATCGGGGGGCACACCACCGCATTCCCCGGGGGTGACCAGCCCCAGATGACGCTCCGGAAGCTGCGGCCCCTCCTTGCCGATCCATCCGATCAGGGGGGGAAGCCCCTCCCGTTCGAGCAGGTCGCCCAGCATCCGTGCGTGGTGTGCGCTTCCGGCGTGGTTGGCGAGGATGCCGGCGATCCGGATGCGTGCGCGTTCGGCTCGGGCGGTGAATCCGGCGACGAGCGGGGCGATGGAGCCGCTCATGCCGCGGACCGGTACCACCAGGATCACCGGCAGTTCGAGCAGGGAGGCCAGATGGGCGGAAGAACCCGGGCCGCCCACACCGTCGGCGCCGTCGAACAGCCCCATCACCCCTTCGACCAGGGCGATGTCGGCATCGGCGCAGTGGGCGTCGAAGAGGGCGCGGCAGTGCTCTTCGCGCATCATGCGGGTGTCGAGGTTGATGCTCTCCCGGCCGCAGGCGGCCTGGTGCCACATCGGGTCGAGGAAGTCCGGCCCCGCCTTGAACGGCGCCACACGGATACCGCGGGCGGTAAGAAGTTGCAGCAACGCCAGCATCGCCGTGCTCTTGCCGCAGCCGGAGTGGATTCCGGCGATCATCCAGCCGTGTGTCGGTGGGGGGGTGGGGTTGCCGATCGGTCCGCTCCTCGCATCGGTGGTGGCGGAGGGCGATGCCCGGGTAGGGGGAGGGCGGCTTAGGGGTGGCGCCCGCGACAGCCGGGGCTGCGCATGGCGACCATCACCCGGCCGTGCCCGCACCCCGGGGCACCGGTCCGTCTCTCGGCTCAGGCCGGTCTCCTGGCTCGCCTTCGTCCTCGGCCACGGCCGCCTTCCCGCCCGGGCACCGGACAGTGGCGTGGTGCGTGGCTTCGTCAGGCCTACAGTTGCGGGGGCAGCGCCGGCCTCGATTCAAAGTGGAATCCCACCGGACTTCCCGTTTCACCCCGGCACGCGGCGGCGCGTCGGGGCACCTGAGCGGGGCGGAACCCTATCCCTCCCGGCCGGCTCGGGGAAGGTGCGGCACCCGCACTACCCGCCGGCCGCCGCACCGCTCCCCGCACGGGTGCGGATCTTCATGACGGATCTCCTTGCAAAACGCTTCCAGCGTAAAAACTCGCGTTCGACCACCGGGCCCCGGTCCTTCTCATCGATCTCCAGGTGTAGGCGATGAGGGGCGTGTCGGGGTTTTCCCGGTACTGGAGTTCGATGACCACGGGGCCGTCCGCGTCCCTGCTCCTGAGCTCTCGGAAGCGGCCCCGCCGCTCCCATGCCTTGCGCAGCCCCTGGGTGAAACATTCGGACAAAAAGGCAAACACGTCGAAGAGCGTGGATTTGCCGCTGCCGTTGGGGCCGAGCAGCACGGTGAGCGGCGTGAGGCGATCCAGACGCACGTCCCGCAGCGCCCGGTAGTTCTGGACATGCAGGCTCTCCACCCGGGGAGGTTCGTAGATCTGGGTCATCACAGGCTCCTTACGCTGGCGATGCCGTGCCGCTTTGGCGCGTCGCCTTATGCGGCATGGTGTCTCCGACCTTCAGGCCTTGATCACACCGCAAAAAGTCCGTCCGTGGACCTTTTGCTCGACGGGAATCGAAGAGCGCGCTCTTCGATTCCCTTACAAAACCTTCGCTTGCATTCGCAAGCTTCGGTTTTGCGCGGCACGCCAACGCCGAGATGATGGGTTCTCGCGAAACCATCAGGCCTTGAGGCCCTTGTGACCGGGCGATCGGCTATCTGTCGTAGAGCCGGTTCCACGCCGCAAGCTCCTCCCACGGCGCCTGCTCCATCTGCGCCCGGCGCAGCCGCCAGCGCCAGTTGCCCTCCACCGTGCCCGGGGTGTTGAGCCGGGCGGTGCCGTCCAGGCCGAGCAGATCCTGCATCGGCAGGATGGCCAGATCGGCGACCGAGGCCAGCGCCTGACGCATCAGGGCGTGGTTGATCGCGGCGGCGTCGCACGCGTCGGGCAGGCCCAGGTAGTCCCGCACATGGGCACGCACCTCCGGCGGGGCGCTCTGCCACCAGCCGACGGTGGTGTCGTTGTCGTGGGTGCCGGTGTAGACGGCCATGTCGCGGCTGTGGTGGTGCGGCAGGTAGGGGTTGTCGGCGCCGCCGCCGAAGGCGAACTGCAGGATCTTCATCCCCGGCAGGCCGAAGCGTCGGCGCAGGGCATGCACCTCTTCGGTGATCAGCCCAAGATCCTCGGCGATGAGCGGCAGGCTGCCCAGCTTTTCGTCGAGCGTCTGCAACAGCTGTGCCCCCGGCGCCTTGCGCCACGCGCCCACCCGGCCGTCCCGCCGATCGCCGGGGATGGCCCAGTAGGCCTCCAGCCCGCGGAAGTGGTCGATGCGCAGCAGATCGACGCGGGCCAGCTGATGACGCACCCGCGCCACCCACCAGTCGAACCCCTCCTCGGCCATCCGCTCCCAGCGGTAGAGCGGGTTGCCCCAGCGTTGGCCGTTCTCGCTGAAGTAGTCGGGCGGCACGCCGGCCACCTCGTCGCACAACCCTTCGTCGTTGACCGTGAACAGCTGGCGCCGGCCCCAGACATCGGCCGAGTCGTGGGCGACATAGATCGGCAGGTCGCCGAGCAGCGCCACGCCGCAGGCAGCGGCCTCCTCCTTGAGCGCGCGCCACTGGCGGTCGAAGAGGAACTGCTCCATCTGCACCTGCAGCAGCGCCTCCTCGTGTCGATGCGCGATCTCGGCCAGTGCCGCCGGATCGTGGTCGCGCAGCGGCTGTGGCCAGCGCCACCACGGCGCCTCGTTGTGCAGCCGGCGGATGGTCGAGAAGAGGGCGTAATCCTCCAGCCATGCCCGGTTGTCGGCGAGGAAGCGCCGCCACTCCTCCTGCTCCGTCCAGTGTTCGCGGAAGCGCGCCACCATCGCCCGGCGCGCCTGCGCCATGGTGGCCCGGCCTGCGATGACCTCCGCCAGCAGCGCTTCGTCGAGCAGGCCGCAGGCGGCGCAGTCGCGCAGGTCGATCAGTTCGGGGTTGCCGGCGAAGGTGGAGCGCGATTCGTAGGGAGAGCCGTGGCCATGGGTCGGCCCGAGGGGGAGGAACTGCCACAGCCGGCAGCCGGCGTCGCGCATGCGGTGCAGCAACTCGATTGCTTCCGCGCCGAGCACGCCGTTGGGCAGCGGCCCGGGCAGCGAGGTGATGTGCAGCAGCAGGCCGCCGCGCCGCAGGGTCATCCGCCTATCCGCCGCGCCGCATGGTGCCGCCGCCTTCGGCATCACCGCCGCCGTGGGAGATGGGGAGGGAGAGCGCCTCCGGCGGCGGTGCGCCGATCAGGGTGTAGAGCCGGGCGAGGTGGCGGCGGTAGAGGTGGTCGAAGTCGCGCACCGCCTCCGACGGGTTGTAGTCGCCGAACCACCAGCACCAGTCGGAGCCTTCACAGATGGCCAGTTGCTCGGAGACCTGCGCCCGCCGCCCCTCGTCGAGCTCCGGCCAGGCGCGGTCCACCGCCTTCTTGGCGGCGATGAGCAGCTCCCAGCCGCGGTTCTTGGCCGCATCGCCGATCCATGTGGCCAGGTTGCCGAAGACCCACGATCCGGCGACCAGCCGTGGCAGGGTGGGAATCTCCTCGGGCCTGGTTCCCGCCAGGTAGTCGGCGAAGGTGGTCATCTCCAGATCGGGATGTTCGACGACGGCGCGGTAGAGTTGCCGCAGGAAGGGGATGCCGTTGGCCTCGTAGTGCTCCCAGGCGTTCTCCCCGTCCATGGCGATCACCACCACCGGCCGCGCGGCGCTCTGGGAGCGGTGGCGCACGATCTGCAGCTCCCGAATCAGGTCGGCGACGGCGTCGGAGGTGGCCCACTTGGCGTATTCGAAGCCGATCTTGTCCGAGAGGCGGTCGTCACGGAAGAAGCAGGTGATGGCGTGGTCGCCGCCGCCCACCCGCCAGGGCTGGTAGAGGGCGTGCGGCTGCCGCTCGCGCAGGTTGTAGCCCAGCGAGTGGTGCAGCACCGCCTCGCCGGTGGCGCACCAGGCGAAGCCCGCCTCACCCAGCAGGGCGAGCGCCTCGGTGGAGACCGCGCCCTCGGCCGGCCAGCAGCCGACCGGTGCCCGGCCGAAGCTGTGCCGGTGGCATTCGCGGGCCAACTGGATGTGGTGCTGCGCGCGCGCCTTCCCTCCGGGGTAGGGCTCGGCGGGGATCCGCGCATCGGGCACCGTCTCGCGCGCGGCATGGAAGTCGAGCAACAGCGGCAGGATGGGGTGGGCGTAGGGTGTGGTGGAGAGTTCGACCCGCCCCTGATCCGCCAGCCTGCCGTAGCGGCCGGTCACCTCCGCCAGCAGCTCGGCGATCAGGTCGATCAACGCGCGGCGATCCTCCCAGTCGAACCCCTCTCCCTTGGCCAACAGCCGCTCGGCGGTCGGGTGGCTGGCGCGCACCGTCTCGGCCAGCCAGCCCAGATGGTACCAGACCACGAGGTCGACGAAGAAGCGGTTGTCGAGGTAGTGCGCGCATTGCTGTTGCCGGGCGAAATCGGCGATCGCCTTGAGCCGAGCGTAGGGCGGATAGCGGTAGAGGTTGCGTTCGTGCTGGATGCGGAAGCAGGCGGTGCGCAGGTAGTCGCGTTCCTCGCTCGTATAGCGGCCGTCGTCGCGGGCGAGCAGCGTCAGCAATGGATCGGGCAGGGTGTGGTGCTCCTGCCGCCACAGGTGAAGGTGACGGGCGTAGTCTTCGATCTGCTCGGTCAGCGATGGGACGAAGTTGACCACCGCGCGCGTTCCTTCCGGCGCCTCGGCGAGCAGCTCGGCCATGTCGGTGTACTCCTTGATGGCGTGCAGGTAGACCCAGGGCAGGTGGTAGCGGCCGTCGTCGGCGGCGCGGTAGAAGGGCTGGTGCATGTGCCAGCAGAAGATGACCGAGAGCGGGCGGCTGCTGTTCACGATCGGGGTCAGGCCTCGTGCAGCTTCTGGCCCATCATCTCCGGCGTGACCAGGATCACCCCTCCTTCCGACACACGGAAGCGGCGGCTGTCGGCCTCGCGATCCTCACCGATCACCGTCCCCTCGGGGAGGATGGTGCCCTTGTCGATCACGCAGCGGCGAATGCGGCAGTTGCGCCGGATCTCGACGTCGGGCAGCACCACGCTGTCCTCCACCCGACTGTAGGAGTGGACCCGCACGTTGGAGAAGAGCACCGAGCGGCGCACCACCGCGCCGGTGATCAGGCAGCCGCCGGAGACCAGCGAATCGACCGCCATGCCGCGGCGGTCGTCGTCGTCGAAGGTGAACTTGGCCGGCGGAAGCTGCTCCTGCTGGGTCCAGATCGGCCAGTTGTCGTCGTACATGTTGAGCTCCGGCTGCACCTGCACCAGGTCCATGTTGGCCGCCCAGTAGGCGTCGATGGTGCCGACGTCGCGCCAGTAGCCCGGTGCGCCGGTGTTGGCGTTCATGAAGCGGAAGGCGAAGATCTCGTCGCGGGCGATGGCGCCGGGGATGATGTTGTGGCCGAAGTCGTGCAGCGAGTCGCGGTCGGCGGCATCCGCCACCAGCCGGTCGCGCAGGTAGCGTGCATTGAAGACATAGATGCCCATCGAGGCGAGCGCCTTGTTCGGATCGTCGGGCATCGGGCGGGGCTGCTCCGGTTTCTCGGCGAACTCGACGATCCGCCCTTCGTCGTTCACCGCCATCACGCCGAAGGCGCGCGCCTCCTCCAGCGGAACCGCGATGCAGCCGACGGTGACGTCGGCGCCGTTGGCCACATGGGCGGCGAGCATCTTGCCGTAGTCCATCTTGTAGATGTGGTCGCCGGCCAGGATGAGGACATATTCGGGGTTGTAGTGGCGGATGATGTCGAGGTTCTGGTAGACGGCGTCGGCCGTGCCCGAGTACCACTCCTCGCCCAGCCGCTGCTGGGCGGAGAGCACCTCGAGAAACTCGCCGAACTGGCCGGAGAGGAAGCTCCAGCCACGCTGCAGGTGGCGTTGCAGCGAGTGCGATTTGTACTGGGTGATGACCGAGATCTTGCGGATGCCGGAGTTGATGCAGTTGGAGAGCGGGAAGTCGATGATGCGGAACTTGCCGCCGAAGGGGACCGCCGGTTTGGCGCGCCATTGGGTCAGCTCTTTCAGGCGGCTTCCCTTGCCGCCGGCCAGCACCAGCGCCACCGTGTTCTGGGTCAGCTTGCTGATCCTGCGTTCCGCTATTTGTACACCCATCGTCCGCCCCCTGCCGTTCGGAACTCCTCTTCGCAGCCCAACGCTATCAGGGCCGGATCCGCCTTGCTATCATCCCCGCCGCCCAAATCGCCGAGCCGGGGGAGGAGCAGCATGCCGGTCGAGATCCATTCCACCACGCCGTTTGCCGACCAGCGGCCGGGCACCTCCGGCCTGCGCAAGCGGGTCGGCCGCTTCATGCAGCCGCGCTACCTGGAGAACTTCGTTCAGTCGGTCTTTGACGTGATCGGTGATGTGCGGGGAGCGACGCTGGTGGTGGGCGGCGACGGGCGCTACTTCAACCGCCAGGCGATCGCCACCATCCTGCGCATGGCCGCGGCCAACGGTTTCGGCCGGGTGCTGGTCGGGCGGGGGGGGCTGCTCTCCACGCCGGCGGCCTCCTGTGTGATCCGCGCGCACGGCGCCTTCGGCGGGCTGATCCTCTCGGCCAGCCACAACCCCGGCGGGCCGGAAGGCGATTTCGGCATCAAGTACAACACCAGCAACGGCGGACCGGCGCCGGAGGCGGTGACCGAGGCGATCTACGATCGCAGCCGGCGGATCGACGGCTTCCGCATCAGCTCGTGCGAGGCGCCGGCGATCGACGCCATCGGGCGGTTCGACCTCGACGGCATGGTGGTGGAGGTGATCGACCCGGTCGCCGACTATGTCGCGCTGATGGAGCGGTTGTTCGACTTCGATGCCATCCGCGATCTGCTCACCGGTGGCTTCTCCATGCTGTTCGACGCCATGCACGCGGTCACCGGCCCCTATGCGCGCGCGCTCTTCTGCGACCGGCTCGGCGCGCCGGCGTCGGTGCTGCTCGGCGCGCAGCCGCAAGAGGATTTCGCCGGCGGCCATCCCGATCCCAACCTGACCTACGCCAAGGCGTTGGTGGCGCGCATGTTCGGCGACGATGCGCCCGACTTCGGCGCCGCCTCCGACGGTGACGGCGACCGCAACATGATCCTCGGCGACCATTTCTTCGTCACGCCGAGCGATTCGCTCGCCGTGCTCACCGCCCATGCGCGCGAGATTCCCGGCTACCGCGACGGCATCGCAGGCGTGGCCCGCTCGATGCCGACCAGCGCCGCGGTCGACCGGGTGGCGCAGGCGCTGGGCATCGACTGCTACGAGACGCCGACCGGCTGGAAGTTCTTCGGCAATCTGATGGATGCCGGCCGCGTCACCCTGTGCGGCGAGGAGAGCTTCGGTACCGGCTCCAGCCATGTGCGCGAGAAGGACGGGCTGTGGGCGGTGCTCTTCTGGCTCAACATCCTGGCGCGCAGCCGGCTGTCGGTGGCCGAGGTGGTGCGGCGCCACTGGGCCCGTTTCGGCCGCAACTACTACGCCCGCCACGACTACGAAGGGGTGGAGCGGGAGGCGGCGGAGTCGCTGATGGCCGCGCTACGCGACCGCTTTCCCGCGCTGCGCGGGCAGACGGTGGCCGGCCGGCGCGTGCGGCTGTGCGACGACTTCGCCTACCGCGATCCGGTCGACGGCAGCGAAAGCCGCGGGCAGGGGCTGCGCATCCTGCTCGAGGACGGCGCGCGCATCGTCTTCCGGCTGTCGGGCACCGGCACCGTCGGGGCGACCATCCGCATCTATTTCGAGGCGTTCGAGCCGGATGTCGCCCGCCAGGGGATGGATGCGCAGCAGGCGCTGGCCGATCTGATCGCGGCGGCGGGGGAGCTGTCGCGCCTGCCGCGCTTCACCGGCCGAGATCGCCCGACGGTGATCACCTGATCCGGGCGAGGCGGCCCTGAAGATGTTTCAGTCGGTTCAATGGCCTTCGAGGATGGATGACCGGGTATACCCGAGAGGAGCATTCACCGAACAGCCGCCCCATCCAACGATGTAATGTTTTGATCGAATCGCAAAAAGCCCGTCCGTGGGCTTTTTGCGCGGCGGGGATCGAAGAGCGTGGTCTTCGATCCCCTTACAAATCCGTCGGTTGCATGCGCAAGCCCCTGTGTGGCGGGCCTGGTCGAATCCCGCTCCTCATGCCCGCCTGCTGCCGGTAGGTCAGCCCAAAGACCACGTCGGCCATCCAGCGCCGGAAGTCCTCGTTGTCCATAAACTGCTTGAACAGCTCGGTGTCGTCCCTGAGCACGGCGGTCATCACCCGCGTCAGAGCTTTGTCGTGCTCGATGCGTGCGTTCTGCTCGTCCGAATGTTTCTGGGCGTTGCGATAGGCCTCATCGGTAGCCACCCGTTCGGGAATATCCTCAAAGATCAGCCTACGAACCCGATCCTTGTCTTCCCACGGGATGTCGCCGAACTGCTCGTTGAACGCCTTGATGATGTTCGACAATCGGTCGAGCTCCGGTTCGGGCCTGGACCCGCCGCCCGAGGTCGGAACCGGCCCGATCTCGGCATCCTCATCGGCCAGCGCAATTCTCACTGCGGCCTGTTTCTCCACCCGGTAGCTGTCCATGTCCACCGCATCGAGAATGCCGCGCGAAAGGTCTTCCTCCTTGGGCGCGGGAAGCTTCGGGACAAGAAAGGTGAGAAAGATCGA
>RFFX01000028.1 GCA_003696765.1 Zetaproteobacteria bacterium
GTTCGACCAGCCGGATCACCCCCAGCGGCAGGCTGATCACATCGACCATCCGCCCGTCGACCACCCGGATGAACTCGGTGCTGGCGCCGCCGATGTCGACCAGCACCATGCGCTCAGCCACCTCCGGCTCCAGCGCACAGCGGGCGCCGGCCAGCGCCAGACGAGCCTCCTCCTGCCCGGTCAACACCCGCAGGGTGATGCCGCACTCCTTTTGTACCATGCGACAGAAGGCCCGGCCGTTGGTCGACTGGCGCACCGCCGCCGTGGCAACGGCGGCGATGCGCTCCGGAGCAACCCCCAGTTCCTGGCAGCGCGCAGCCATGCCATGAAGTACCGAGCAGGCCCGTGCCATGCCCGCTTCGCTCAGGCGGCCGTGCTCGGCCACACCCTCGCCCAGCCGGGCGACGGCGTGCCGGTAGTGGAGCTTGTGCCACGGCGGCCGGCGCCCCTCATCGGGGCGGGCGACCAGCAGCCGGATGGTATTGGAGCCGAGATCGATCGCCGCATGCGGTCGTGGCGCCCCTGCGCCCGACACCCCGGTCACGATCCCCGCACCCGACGCCCGGCAGTGGGGTTGGCGGAGGCGCAACCATCACCCATCGATCCCCTCCAGACTGCGGGCGTGTCGACGCGCCGCCTCGATGTAGTGCTCCGCCGAGCGGCGCAGAAAGGCCCGTTCCTCGTCGGTCAACGGCCGCCGCTCCCTTGCGGGCGCCCCGGCGTAGAGCCAGCCGCCGCGCAGCCGCTTCCCCTCGGTGACCAGGGCCCCCGCGGCCACCAGGCAGCCCGGCTCGACCACCGCCCGGTCCATGATCACCGCCCCCATGCCGATCAGCGCGCCGTCGCCGATGGTGCAGCCGTGCAGGATCACCCGATGGCCGACGGTGACGTCGTCGCCGACGATGCAGGGGGTCACCCCCTGCGAGGTGTGGAGGATGCAGTGGTCCTGGATGTTGCTGCGCGCGCCGACGACGATCTCCTCGAGATCACCGCGCAGCACCGCCTGATACCAGATCGAGCTGTCACGGCCGATGGTCACCCTCCCGATGATCTCGGCCGAAGGGGCGAGAAAGGCAGGCGCATCGAGCGCCGGTCGATGGTCTTCCCAGGCAACGATCATGATCAAACCGCAAAACGTCCCTCCATGGATAACGGCTTCGCAAGAAGCCGGCAGCCGCGGCCACGGATGGCCGCGCAAAACGCGAGCTTGCGCATGCAAGCTACTGTTTTGTAAGGCGATCGAAAACCGCGCTTTTCGATCGCTATCGAGCAAAAAGTCCATGGAGGGACTTTTTGCGATGGAATCATGGATGCCTTGGCTTCCCGGCAATCGAAGCGCGCGGTCGTCCATGGCCGCGTTTCGAACGACGTCATCACGGTTGCCACGCCCCGTCGTCGGCCCGTTCCGACCCCACCCCGACGGAGGAGGCGAAGCGGTAGCGGGCGATCACCTCGCCGTCACGGTCGAGCAACAGCGCCTCCAGACGAGCGGGCGGACGCAGATCCGGCCACTCCACCCGCGCACGGACGAAGGCGTGGCTCTCCAGATCGATGGCCAGGGTCCGCTCGTAGCCATCCCCATCGGGCAGCGACAGCGGCAACGGCTCCGCCTCCCGCCCGTCGGCGATCAACTGCAGCCAGGTGTGGAGGAGCCCGCGGTGGTTGCCGCCGCGCACCAGGGTGATCTCCATGTGCCAACTCCCCCGGGGATCGAGCCGCATCCTGCCGTCGATCAGATGGACCCACCCGCTTTTGCGCAGCTGCAGGATCCGTTCCAGCCGGGCGAGACGGGCCGCGCGCTGCTCCAGCCGGCGATCGCGCTCGGCCACCATCCCAGCCAACGCATCGGCCCGCGCCTGCGCCAACCGCAGCGCGGCGCGCAGGTGGCGCAACCGCCGCTGCACATCGGGATCGGGATGCGCCGCAGGCGCCCGCACCTCCGTCCGCTCCGGGCCAATCCATGCGGCAGGCGCCACCAGGAGGAAGAGCAACAGCGTGATCCACCAGGCGCGCAGCTCCGGCCGGCCGGCGTCGGCCAAAAGCCGCGACCGCAGCCGATCGGCTAGGGCCAGAGCGCCTCCCGGCTCAGTCCGCACCCCTCCTCCAACCCGAACATCAGGTTGGCGTTCTGCACCGCCTGACCCGCCGCCCCCTTGAGCAGATTGTCGATGCAGGAGACCACCACACCGTACTCCTTCTCCTGCACCGCCACCCCGATGTCGCAGCGGTTGCTGCCGCGGACCGCGGCACTGCCGGGCAGCTCCCCCGGCGGCAACACGCGCACGAAGGGGTCGTCGCGGTAGCGCTCGGCAAGGATCCCGTGCCAGCGCTCCGCATCACCGCGTAGATGGAGCGTGGAGAGCATCCCACGGTTCATCGGGACAAGATGGGGGGTGAAACGGATGCGGCAGGCGGCCGGCCCGGCGAAGGCGCGCGCCTGCTCCTCCATCTCCCACTGATGGCGGTGGCGCGGCAGGCCGTAGGCGGCCACCGATTCGTTCACCTCGCAGAAAAGACTCCCCTGTTTCACGGCCCGCCCCGCACCCGAGAGCCCCGACTTGGCATCCACGACGACACCATCGCGATCCACCGCATCCGCCAGCAGCAGCGGCAGCAGCGGCAGCAACACCGAGGTGGGGTAGCATCCGGGGTTGGCCACCAGATCGGCGCCGGCGATCGACTGCCGGTTCCATTCGCTCAGACCGTAGACTGCGCTGCGCAGCAACTCCGGCTCGCTGTGGGCGATGCCGTAGGCCTCGCGGTAGGCGGAGAGGTCCTGGTGGCGGAAATCGGCGCTCAGGTCGACCACCCGGATCCCCCGCCGCACCAGATCGGCCACCACCGGCGCGGCGGTGGCGTGGGGCAGGGCGGTGAAGGCCAGCCGCACGCCGTCCGGCGGCGGCGCGGAACCGTCGGCCAGCACCATCCCGGCATCACGCGCCCCCAGGGAGGGGAGCACCGACCCGAGGCATGCACCGGCCATCCGCCCGGCGGCGGCGTGGCGGAGTTCGAAGAGGGGATGGGCGGCGACGAGCCGGATCAGCTCGGCGCCGGTGTAGCCGCTGGCACCGAAGACGGCGACGCCGACGGCGTCAGTCATGATGAGATCGCAAAAAGTCCGTCCGTGGATTTTTTGCTTGACGGCAGTCGAAGAGCGCGGTCTTTGGTTGCCTTACAAATCCTTCGCTTGCAGAAGCAAGCTGCGGATTTGCGCGGTCGTCCTGACCGCGACTGCCGACTTCCCGCGAAATCGTCAATCATCGGTAAAGCCGAGCATGTCGGCCATGGAGTACCAGCCGGGCGGCCGGCCGCGCAACCAGTGGGCTGCGCGCAGCGCCCCCTTGGCGAAGACCATGCGGTCGCGCGCCACATGGCGGATTTCCACCTCTTCCTCGTCGCTGACGAAGCGGACGCTGTGTTCGCCGACGATGCCGCCGGCCCGCACCACGGCGAAACCGATCGCGCCGGGAGGGCGCGTGCCGCAAGCACCGTGACGGGTGAAGACCCCATAGCCGTCGAGCGCCACGCCGCGACCATCGGCCACCGCCCGACCCAGGGCCAGCGCGGTCCCGCTGGGTGCATCGACCTTGTGACGATGGTGCGCCTCGACGATCTCGGCGTCATACTCCGCATCGAGCAGCGCCGCCGTACGTCGCACCAACTGCAACGCCAGGTTGACCCCGACCGAGAAGTTGGGCGCCATCAACACCGGCACCCCGGCGAGCCGCGCGCGCAGCGCCTCGAGCGCGGCCGGCTCGAAACCGGTGGTTCCGATGACCATCGCGGAACCGGCATCGGCGGCGACCGCGGCGTGAGCCAGCGTCGCCTGCGGCGCGGTGAAGTCGATCACCACATCGAAGCCGGAGGAGGGGTCGAGCTCCGGCCGCAGCGCCACCCCGCAGGCATCCCGACCGATCAGCGTGCCGGCATCCGCGCCGAGGCACGGGCTTCCCGGCCGCTCTCCGGCCGCGACCAGCAGCGCCGCATCATCGCCCAGCACCGCGCGCACCACCATCCGCCCCATCCGCCCTGCGGCTCCGGCGACCGCGACCCGCAGCGGTGACGTCACTTGATCTCCCCGGCCAGGTCGTCCCAGAACGCCTTGACCTTGTCGAGGAAGGAGGAGCGCTCGGGATAGATCTCATCACCGGCCGACTCGGCGAACTCGCGCAACAACCGCTGCTGGTGCGGCGTGAGCTTGCGCGGCACCGCGATCTGCACCCGGACGTAGAGATCCCCCCGCTGCCCGTGGTTGCGCACATCGGGCACGCCGTGGCCGCGCAGGCGGAACACCTTCCCCCCCTCGGTGCCCGGCGGGATCTTGATCCGCACCTTGCCGTTCAGGGTCGGCGCCTCCACCTCGGCACCCATCGCCGCCTGCGGGAAGGTGATCGGCATGGTGCAGTGCAGGTCGGCCCCTTCGCGGGTGAAGATCGGATGCGGCTTGAGCGAGACCACGATGTAGAGATCGCCCGGCGGTGCGCCGTGCATCCCCCCCTCGCCCTCACCGGCGACCCGCACCTGTGCACCGTCGTAGACACCGGCGGGGATCTTCACCTTGAGCCTCTTGGTCACCCGGCGCCGCCCGCTGCCGCCGCAGGTGATGCAGGGCGACTCGATCCGCTTGCCCGAGCCGTGACAACTGGGGCAGGTGCGGCGCACGGCGAAGAAGCCCTGCTGCATCTGCACCTGACCGTGGCCGCCGCAGGTCTTGCACGGCACCGGGCGGGAGCCGGGCCGTGCACCGCTGCCTTGGCAGGTGTCGCACTGGACCTGGCGCGGGATCTCCAGCTCCACCTCGCGGCCGTTGGCCGCCTCCTCCAGCGTGAGCTGCAGGTTGTAGCGCAGATCGGCGCCACGGCCGCTGCGCTGGCCGCCGCCGAAGCCGAAGATGTCGCTGAAGACGTCGCCGAAGAGGTCGCCGAAGTCGCGGAAGGCGTGCGAATCCTGAAAGCCACCGCCCCACATGTTCTGCATCTGCTCATCGACGCCGGCATGGCCGTACTGATCGTAACGCGCCCGCTTGTCGGGATCGGAAAGCACCTCGTAAGCCTCGGTGATCTCGCGGAACCTCTCCGCCGCGTTGCGATCATCGGGGTTGCGGTCGGGGTGGTACTTCATGGCCAGCTTGCGGTAGGCGCGTTTGATGGCGTTCTCGTCCGCGTTGCGATCCACACCCAGAACGTCGTAGTAGTCCCGTTTGCTCACCTGTGATCCGCTCCTTGTCGACGGCTTCGCGGGAAGCCGGCATCTGCGGCCGGGGCGGCCGCAAAAGGAAACAAGCGGTGGTGGATCGTCACCGACCCACCACCGCTTGGTCGCCCCCCGTACAGGGGGCGGACGCCCGCCGAGCGGGCGGAAGTCGGGCTACTTCTTGTCGTCGACCACCTCGGCGTCGACCACCTCCGCCTCGGCCGCGCCCGAGTCGGCCGCGCCCGAGTCGGCCGCGCCGGCGGCGGATGATGCATCGGCGGAGGCGGCGGCGCCACCGGAGGCGGCCTGCTCCTGCTGCATCTTCTTGTAGACCGCCTCGCCCAGCTTCTGCGACTTCGCGGCCAGATCCTGCTCGGCGGAGCGGATCGCCTCGACGTCGCCCTCCTCGACCACCTTCTTCAGCTTCTCGAGCGCCTCCTCGATCTGCTTGCGGGTATCGGCGTCGACGGCGTCGCCGTTCTCCTTGAGCGCCTTCTCGGTCGAGTAGATCAGCGCATCGGCGCGGTTCTTGGCCTCGACCCGCTCCTTGAGCTTGCGATCCTCCTCGGCATGCTCCTCGGCCTCGCGCTTCATGCGCTCGATCTCCTCCTCGGAGAGGCCGGAGCCCGCCTCGATGCGGATCGACGCCTCCTTGCCGGTCCCCTTGTCCTTTGCGTGGACATGGATGATGCCGTTGGCGTCGATGTCGAAGGTCACCTCGATCTGCGGCACCCCCCTCGGGGCGGGCGGGATCCCCTCGAGGTTGAACACCCCGAGCAGCTTGTTGGCGGAGAACATCTCACGCTCACCCTGCGCCACCTTGATGGTCACCGCCGTCTGATTGTCGGCCGCCGTGGTGTAGACCTGGCTCTTCTTGGTCGGGATGGTGGTGTTTTTCTCGATGATGCGGTTGAACAGCCCACCCTCGACCTCGATGCCGAGCGACAGCGGCGTCACGTCGAGCAGCAGCACATCCTTGACGTCACCGGTGAGCACCCCGCCCTGGATGGCGGCGCCGATGGCCACAACCTCGTCGGGATTGACCCCCTTGTGCGGCTCCTTGCCGAAGAACTCGGCCACCTTCTTCTGCACCAGCGGCATCCGCGTCTGGCCGCCGACCAGCACCACCTCGTCGATGTCGCTGGTGGTGATGCCGGCATCCTTGAGCGCCGCACGGCACGGTCCGAGCGAGCGCTCGACCAGATCGGCGGTCAGGCTCTCGAACTTGGCCCGGCTCACCTTGATCAGCAGGTGCTTCGGCCCCGACTGGTCGGCGGTGATGAACGGCAGGTTGACCTCGGTCTCCATGCTCGATGAGAGCTCGATTTTGGCCTTCTCCGCCGCCTCCTTGAGCCGCTGCAGGGCCAGCTTGTCGTTCATCAGATCGATGCCCTGCTCCTTCTTGAACTCCTCGGCCAGATACTTGAGCAGCGCCTGGTCGAAATCCTCACCGCCGAGGAAGGTGTCGCCGTTGGTCGCCTTGACCTCGAAGACACCGTCGCCGATCTCCAGGATGGAGACGTCGAAGGTGCCGCCGCCGAGGTCGTAGACGGCGATCATCTTGTTGTGGTCGGTCTTGTCGAGGCCGTAGGCCAGCGATGCGGCGGTCGGCTCGTTGACGATGCGCAGCACGTTGAGCCCGGCGATGGCGCCGGCGTCCTTGGTCGCCTGACGCTGGGCGTCGTTGAAATAGGCCGGCACGGTGATCACCGCATCCTTCACCTCTTCGCCCAGGTAGTCCTCGGCGGTCTTCTTCATCTTCTGCAGCACGATGGCCGAGATCTCCTGCGGGCTCATCTTCTTGCCGTTGTGCTCCACCCAGGCGTCGCCGTTGTCCGCCTTGACCACCGGGTAGGGGACCAGCTCGCGGTGGTGGCGCGCCTCCTCCGAGTCGTACTTGCGCCCGATCAGCCGCTTGACGGCGTAGAAGGTGTTCTTCGGGTTGGTCACCATCTGCCGCTTGGCCGGCGCGCCGACCAGCCGCTCCTTGTCGGTGAAGGCGACCACCGAAGGAGTGGTGTTGTCGCCCTCGGAGTTGGCGATCACCTTGGCGTGGTCGCCATCCATGATCGCCACGCACGAGTTGGTGGTTCCCAGGTCGATTCCGATTACTTTGGCCATGTCGTCTCCTCTCCTGATGATGGGGATTTCGCCTTCGCGTCCCCTCCCCTTGTGGGGGCGGCGGGCATGTTTTTCAACCGCCGTCGCTGCCGGCGGACACCAGCACCTTGGCCGGGCGGATCAACCGCCCGTGCAGGGTGTAGCCGGCGACATGCTGGGCGACCACCGTTCCCTCCGGCGCGTCGTCGGGTACTTGGGAGAGCGCCTCGTGGCGGTGGGCGTCGAACGGCTCGCCCACGGCGTCGAACCGCTCCAGACCGAAGCGCTCCATCACCTTGTGCCAGCCATCCAGCGTCAGCCGGATTCCGTCGCGCAGCGCCTGCTCCTGCCCCTCCTCCACCGCCAGCGCCCGCTCGAGGTTGTCCACCACGTCGAGCAGGGCGACGGCGAAGCGCTCGATGGCGAACTTGCGGGCGTCGGTCACCTCCCGCGCGGTCCGCTTGCGCAGGTTGTCCATCTCGGCGTGGGCGCGCAGCAGCTTGTCCTGCAGCTCGTCCAGCCGCTGCTGAAGCTCCTCCGGGCCGGGCTGCTGCTCCCGATCTCCGGCCTCTCCGGCGTCGGTCTGCCGCTCCTCCTGTGCGCCCGCATCGCGCTCGTCGGGGGTGGGCTGCTGCTCTTGCCGCCGCTTCGTTCTTCTCGTTCCCGCCTGATCGTGCTGCTCTCCGGCCACTGCCCGATTCCTCCTTGATTCGACGACTTGGCGATACACCGGCCGCCATGCCCCCCACCGGGGAGCGATGTTCGCGCTGCTTCTGGCGAAGCCGACATCCGCGGTGCCGGCATGCCGCGCAAGAGCGAGGCTTGCACATGCAACCGACGGAGAATGCGGTCTTCGATTCCCGTCGAGCAAAAAGCCCACGGAGGGACTTTTTGCGATGGGATCATCAATGATCCTCCTCTGTGGGGGTCGGCCACCGCACATTCAACCCCACCCGACGGCCTGCCCCGCCCCGCCTTGCAATGGCGCCGGAAGCTGCGACGATTCTGCACGATGAGACCGACCACGCTCCCGACGGCCCTGCTGGCGGCCCTCCTGCTGCTCTCCGGCTGGCCGTCGGCGGGCCGTGCCGGGGAGCCGCCCACCTGGCGCGTGGCGGTGGACGCTGAATACGCTCCCTACGAGTTCCGCAACGCCGACGGCGACATCGACGGGCTGCTGCCGGCGTTGCTGCGCGCCATCGGCCGAAGGGCCGGCGTTCGCTTCACCTTCCGGGCCATGCCGTGGCCGGAGGCGGTGGCCGCCCTCGACAGCGGCGCGGTCGACCTGCTGAGCATGATCCGCACCCCCGAGCGCGAGGAGCGCTACCTCTTCTCCGATCCGCACAGCGTCATCGAGCAGGCGATCTTCCGCAACGCGCGCCACCGAGGCATCCACGATCTCGCCTCGATCGCCGGCAGCGTCGTCGCCCTGCAGCGTCACGACATCGCCGTCGAGAAGTTGAAGGGTCGGCGGGATTTCAAACGGGTCCTGGTCGGGAGCAAAGAGGAGGGCTTCACCCTGCTCGACGGCGGTCGGGTCGCCGCCTTTTTCGCCGCCGAGCAGCCGGGGCTCTACTTCCTGCGCCGGCACAAGCTGCCCCATGTTGAGCTGGCCGCCGTCGCCCTCTGGCCGCAGCCCTACTGCTTCGCCACCCGCAAGAGCAACCCGCAGCTGATCGCACTGCTCAACGACGGCCTGCGCCAACTCAAGCAGGAGGGGGTCTACGACCGGCTGGCCCATCGCTGGCTGGTCAAGCCGCCCGGCTGGCTGGAGCAGCACCGCGCGCTGGTGATCACAACCCTCATCCTGCTCGCGTTGCTGGCGCTGCTCTTCTGGCTGAGCAACCACCGGCTGCAACTACAGGTGCGCGCCCGCACCCGCGAGATCGAAGCGCAGCACCAGCGCTACCGGTTGCTGTTCGCCTCCAACCACGACGCCGTCATGCTGCTCGACAAGCACGGGTTCATCGAGTGCAACCCGGCGACGCTGGAGCTCTTCGGCTGCCGCGACGAATCGGAGTTCCTCGACAAGCATCCCGCCGAGCTCTCACCGCCGACCCAGCCCGACGGCAGCGACTCGCGCACCCTGGCCGACCGCCGCATCGCCGAGGCGCTCGAGCGGGGCACCCTGCGGTTCGAATGGGTCCATCGCCGCCTCGACGACCGGCGCGACTTCATCGCCGAGGTGACCCTGAGCGCCATGCCCGATGAGACCGGCGCCCTGCTGCAGGCCACCGTGCGCGACATCAGCGAGCTGGCCCACTCCCGTCGGTTGCGTGCGCTGCGCCAGCAGTTGACGGAGCTGCTGCTGCAGCCGCACGAGGCGCTCGGCCCGCTGATGGAGCAGTTCGTCCTACGCATCGAGCAATCCCTGCCGCAGGCCATCTGCTCGCTGCTGCTGGTCGACCGTGCGGGGCGGCTGCACCACTGTGCCGCCCCCAATCTGCCACAGGAATACTGCGCGGCGATCGACGGCACCGCCATCGGCCCGCGCGCCGGCTCCTACGGCACCGCCGCCTACTACGCCCAGCGCGTCGTGGTCGGCGACATCGCCAACGATCCGCTGTGGCAGGAGTACCGGGAGCTGGCCGCCCGTTTTGCGCTCGCCGCCTGCTGGTCGCAGCCGATCTTCGACGACCACTTCCGCGTCATCGGCACCTTTGCCATCTACTACCGCAAGCCGCACGAACCGCAGAAGTTCGAACTCGACGTGATTGAGATGGCCGCCGAACTGGCCGGGCTGGCCATCGTCAACCAGCGTGCCGCCATCGAGCGACGGCGCGCTTTCTCCATCATCGAGACCAGCTCCGACTTCATCGGCATGGCCGATGCCGATGGGCGGGCGCTCTACGTCAATCCGGCCGGCCGCGCGCTGCTCGGCATCGCGCCGGATGCCGATGTTTCGACCATGCAGCTGGCCGACTTCCATCCGCCGGACGACCTGCGACGGCTGCAGCAGGAGGGCTTGCCCCGGCTGATCGCCGGCGGGGAGTACCAGACCGAGATCCGCTTCCTCCACCGAAACGGAACGGAGATCCCGACGATGGCGGCCTTCGGGGTGCAGAAGCGGTCCGACGGCAGCGTGGAGAGCTTCTCGGTCATCGCCCGCGACATTCGAGCGGAGCAGCAGCGCCGGCAGCAGCTCGAACACACCCAGCGGCTGGAGTCGCTCGGTGTGCTCGCCGGCGGGATCGCCCACGACTTCAACAACATCCTCACCGCAATCATGGGCAACGCGGCCATCGCCGAAGCGCGGCTGACTGAAGCCCCGGACGAGGCGCGGGAGGTGCTGCACAAGATCGTCGCCTCGGGCGAGAAGGCGGCCGCCCTCTGCCGCCAAATGCTGGCCTACTCCGGCAAGGGAAGGTTTGTCATCGAGCCGCTCGATCTATCGCAACTGGTGCGGGAGATCACCGGGCTGATCGAGGTGTCGCTGCCCAAATCGGTGGTGCTCAAGCTGCAACTGGCCGACGACCTTCCCCTGGTGGCGGCCGACTCGGCACAGATCCAGCAGGTGGTCATGAACCTGGTGATCAACGGCGCCGAGGCGATCGGCACGGAGAACAGCGGCATCATCTCGGTGGAGACCGGGGTGGAGGAGCTCGACGCAGATGCGCTGGCGAAGATGGTGGAGGGAGCGCGGCTGCAGCCGGGGTGCTATGTCTTCCTCGAGGTGGCCGACACCGGCTGCGGCATGGACGAGGAGACGCAAGAGCGGATCTTCGAGCCCTTCTTCACCACCAAGTTCACCGGCCGCGGGCTGGGGATGAGCGCGGTGCTCGGCATCGTGCGCGGCCACCACGGAGCGCTCAGGGTACACAGCGAGCTCGGCCGGGGCACCACCTTCCGGATGGTGCTGCCGGCGACGGAGGAGACGCCCTCCGCCGACAAGGCGGCGACCGGGGCGCAGAAGGAGGCGGCCTGGCGCGGCGGCGGCACGGTGCTGGTGGTCGACGACGAGGAGAGCATCCGCGAGGCGGCGGCGATGATGCTGGAGGATGCCGGCTTTCGTACCATCACCGCCGCCGACGGCGAGGAGGGGGTGGCGCAGTTCCGACGCCACCGCGAAGCAATCGATCTGGTGCTGCTCGACATGACCATGCCGCGCATGGATGGTCGGGCCTGCTGCGACGCGATCCGCGCCATCGACCCGCAGGCGGCGATCCTGCTCTCCAGCGGCTACAGCGAAGAGGAGGCAACGCGCCTCTTCGCCGATCGCACCATCTCCGGCTTCGTGCAGAAGCCCTACACCCCACAGCGTCTGGTCGCGGCGGTGCGCCGCCTCATGGGCACCCGTGGAAACGGTGCAAACGATGGGTGAGGGCGCCATGGGGGAGCACGGCATGAGGCCACGCTGGCGCCCCGGCAGGCGCGATGTCGCCTTCCTCGCCGTGGTCGGCGCCGTGATCACCGCCCTGGTGGTGGGCAGCGGGGAACGCACCACCAAGGCGGTGCCGGACGACGCCACCCACCGGGTGGTCACCGACCATGCCGCCTGTCTGGCCTGTCACGGCAAGGGGAGCGCCCGGCCGCAGCCGCCGGGCCACACCAGGGCGGTGCAGTGCTTCCAGTGCCACGCCCAACCGGCGCACTGGATCGGCGGCAGCAAGCGATGATGGCTGGGGAAGCGCGTATGGGAGGAGTCACCCCGCAGCAGATCGGCATCGCCTGCAACCCCTTCGATCCGCGTGCCGCCGAGCTGGGGGCCGAGCTGATCGAGTGGCTGCGCACCCGCGGTGTCACCCCCCTGATCGACGCCTCCAGTTGCCCGCACGGCGATCGCGGACGGGCGATGGAGATGGGCGAGATCGCCCGGCATGCACAACTGATGATCGTCATCGGCGGCGACGGCACGCTGCTGCACGCCGCCCGCTTCTTCCTCGGCAGCGACACGCCGCTGCTGGCCGTCAACCTGGGCCGGCTGGGCTTCCTCACCGACACGCCGGCGGGCAACATGCGCGATGTGGTGGCCCAGGCGATGGAGGGCGCACTCGAGCGCCGACGCCACTTCTCCCTGCAGGCGCGGTGCCTCCACCGAGGGTCGCCGGTGGTCGAGGCCTGCGCGATCAACGACGTGGTGATCCAGCGCAGCGCCAACCCGCGCATGGTCACCTTCTCGATGACCATCCGCGACCAGTTCGTCTTCCGCATGCGGGCCGACGGCCTGATCCTGGCCACGCCGCTCGGCTCCACCGCCTACGCCCTCTCCGCCGGCGGGCCGATCGTCCACCCGGAGATCGAGGCGATCAGCGTGGTGCCGATCTGCCCGCACACCCTCTCCAATCGGCCGATCGTGGTGCCGGCCGACGCCCGCATCGAAGTGACGGTGGACGACGCTCCGGCGGCGCTCTCCCTCGACGGCACCCAACAGCGGGAGCTCGACGACGGCGATACCATCCTGCTGCGCCGCGGCCCGGGCTTCATCCTGCTGCACCAGCCGCAACGCCACTACTTCGAGGTACTGCGTAACAAGCTGCACTGGGCGGGGCAGGCCGAACCGAACGCATGATCCGCGAGCTGCAGATCCGCCAATTCGCCCTGATCGACCGGCTCGAACTCCACTTCGAGGCGGGAACCACCGCCCTGACCGGCGAGACCGGCGCCGGCAAGTCGATCGTCGTCGATGCGCTGGGGGCCCTGTTCGGCGCCCGCGCCCGCAGCGGCTGGGTGCGCCACGGCGCCCGACGGGCCGAGGTGGCCGCCACGCTCGAGCCGGGCGACGACACCCCGGCCCGCCGTTGGCTGGAGGCGGAGCAGCTCGACGACGACGGACCGCTGCTGCTGCGCCGGACGATCGGCGCCGACGGCCGTTCACGCGCCTGGATCAACGGGGTGGCGGTACCGCTCAGACAACTGCAGCAGCTGGGCGCGTTGCTGCTCGACCTGCACGGCCAACACGAGCATCAGGCGCTGCTGCGCGCCGACTACCAACGGCTGCTGATCGACGGGGCCGTCGATCCGGCGATCACCGACGCCGCACGAGAGGCGTGGCGGACGCTGAAGCAGGCCACGGCCGCGCTGGAGGCGTTCGACGCACGTCAGCGGCAGCGCGAGACGCAGGCCGACTGGATGGCCGAACAGCTACAGCGGCTGGAGACGTTGCAGCCGGAGCCGGGCGTCATCGAGCGGTTGACCGCCGAGATCGAGACCCTGCGCCACGCCGGCGCCATCCGGGCAAGCGCGGCGGCGGCCATCGCCCGGCTCGAGGGTGAGGAACCACCTGGGGCGCGCAGCGGGATCACCGCCGCCCGCGCTGCGTTGATTCCGGAGCAGGAACGCCACCCCGCCCTGGCCGAGGCGCTGACGCTGCTCGAACAGGTCGAACCGCTGATCGACGAGGCGGTGCGCGCGCTGCGCCCGGCGCTGGAGGTGGAGGGGGACGACGCCCGGCTCGACGCACTCGAGGCAAGGATCTGCGGCTTGCAGGAGGCGATGCGCCGGCACGGCTGCGACGCGGAGGGGCTCTGCACCTTGATGGCGCAGTGGCGTGACGAACTGCAGGCGCAACAGACCGCGGAGTGGGACCGGCAACGGCTGGAGGCCGCCAGGGCCGAGGCCGATGCACGGTGGCGCCGGTCCGCCGACGCACTCCACGCGGCACGCTGCGCGCAGGCCGAACGGCTCTGTGCCGCGCTGCGCCCGCTGCTCGATCGGCTGGGGCTGGAGGCGCTGCACATCCGGGTGGAGGTGGAGGCCGACCCGGATGGGGGCGGTCCGGCCGGTTGCGACCGCATCCGCTGGCTGGCGGCGAGCAACACCGGCGAGCCGTTCCGACCGCTGGCCGAGGTCGCCTCGGGCGGCGAGCTCTCCCGCATCGTGCTGGCGCTCAAGGGGTGCGGCGCGCTGCGCAATCCGGCGGCGATCGCCGTCTTCGACGAGGTCGATGTCGGCATCGGCGGCGAGACGGCGTGGTGCGTCGGCGGGCTGCTCGCCGCCATGGGCCGCGATCAGCAGCTCTTCGTCGTCTCCCACCTCCCGCAGGTGGCCGCCTGCGCCGATCGACAGATCCACATCGCCAAGGAGCAGCGTGAGGGGCGCACCGTCATCCGTGTCCGGCCGCTCGATGACGAGGACCGAGTGGGGGAGATCGCCCGCATGCTGGGCGACGGCACCGCCAGGCTCAGCCGCGAACAGGCGCGCGCCATGCTGGAGCGGGGGGCGCAGGCCCGCGCCCGTCGCTGAAGCAGGGAATCCGCCGGCAGACTAGCCTGCGTCGAGCACCCGGCGCACCGCATCCTCGGTGGCGTCGATGGTCACCGGCTGCGGTACGTTGCGCATCGCCGTCTCCGGATCCTTCAGCCCGTGGCCGGTCAGGGTGCAGACGATGGCGTCACCGGGCCGGAAGAGCCCGGCCCTGTTGCGCTTGATCACCCCGGCGACCGAGGCGGCGCTGGCCGGCTCGCAGAAGACCCCTTCCAGGCTGGCCAGCATGTTGTAGGCCTCGAGGATCTCCTCGTCGGTCACCGCCTCGATCGCCCCGCCCGACTCGTCGCGCGCCGCCTCCGCCTGCCGCCACGACGCCGGATTGCCGATGCGGATGGCGGTGGCCACCGTCTCCGGGTTCTTCACCGGCGCACCGCGGACGATGGGGGCGGCGCCCGCCGCCTGGAAGCCGAGCATCTTCGGCAGCCGGTCGGTGACCCCCCGCGCACGATACTCCTTGTAGCCCATCCAGTAGGCGGTGATGTTGCCGGCGTTGCCCACCGGCAGCGCGTGATAATCGGGGACGAAGCCGAGCTCGTCGACCACCTCGAAGGCGGCGGTCTTCTGCCCCTGGATGCGGTAGGGGTTGACCGAGTTGACCAAGGTGATGGCGCCGTCTTCGGAGATGGCGCGCACGATCTCCAGCGCCTGGTCGAAGTTGCCGCGGATCTGGATCACCCGCGCGCCGTAGCGCATCCCCTGCGACAGCTTGCCCAGCGCGATCTTGCCGTCGGGGATGAGCACGAAGGCCTGCATGCCGCAGTTGGCGGCGTAGGCGGCGGCCGAGGCGCTGGTGTTGCCGGTCGAGGCGCAGATCAGCTTGCGGCTGCCGGCGTTGTAGGCCTGGGTCACCGCCATGGTCATGCCGCGATCCTTGAACGATCCGGTCGGGTTGAGCCCCTCGTACTTGAGGAAGATGCGCAGCTCGGGGTTGATGGCGTTTCTCAGGTTGTGCGACTCGTGCAGCGGCGTGTTGCCCTCGTAGAGGGTGATGATGGTGTCGTCGGGCTCCACCGGAAGCAGCGCACGGTAGCGTGCGATGACGCCTTGATAGTGGGACATGGTCAGGCTCCGAAACGCTCGATGCGCAGGGTCATCGCCTCGCCGGCGACACACTCAAGCGCCTCGATCCGTCGGATGGCGGCGTTGAGGTTGCCTTCGCGGATGCGGTGGGTGCGCAGCACCACCGGCACCGCCTCGGTGGCGTGGCGCGCCTTCTGGATCACCGCCTCCAGGCTGATGTCGTGCTCGGCCAGGATCCGGCTCACCGCCGCGATCACCCCGGGGCGGTCGGCGACCATCAGCCGCAGGTAGTACTCGCTCTCGATCTCCTCCATCGGCACGGTGGCCAGCGTGCGCCGCTGATCGGCGATAAAGCCCATCGGCGGGGGTAGATGGGCGATGCCGTCGGGCATGGCGCGGGCGATGTCGAGGATGTCGGCCACCACCGCGCTGGCCGTCGGCCGCTCTCCGGCACCGCGACCATAGTACATGGTGTGCTCGACGAAGTCGCCGGAGATCATCACCGCGTTATAGGAGTCGGCCACCTGCGCGATCTGGGCGTCGAGCGGCACCAGCGTGGGATGGACCCGCATCTCCACCGCATCGCCGTGCGGACGGGCGATGCCGAGCAGCTTGATGCGGAAGCCGAGCTCGCGCGCCGAGGCGATGTCCTCGGGGGTGATGCGCGAGATGCCGCTGGTGTAGACCTCGTCGAAGCGGATGGTGCAGCCGTAGGCCATCGCCGCCAGAATGGCCAGCTTGTGGGCGGTATCCACCCCCTCGACATCGAAGGTGGGATCGGCCTCGGCGTAGCCCAGCCGCTGGGCGTCGCGCAGCACCTGATCGTAGGGGGCCCCTTCGTTCTCCATCCGGGTGAGGATGTAGTTGCAGGTACCGTTGAGGATGCCGAAGATGGCGGTGATGTTGTTGGCGGCCAGCCCCTCGCGCAGCGCCTTGAGGCAGGGGATGCCGCCGCCGACCGCCGCCTCGAAGCCGATGGCCGTGCCCTGTTCGGCGGCCAGCGCGAAGAGCTCCTCGCCGTGTTTGGCGATCAGCGCCTTGTTGGCGGTCACCACATGCTTACCGTGCCGGATCGCCTCGACGACGAAGCTGCGCGCCGGCTCGTAGCCGCCGATCAACTCGACCACCAGATCGATCTTCGGCGCCCGCATCATCTCTTCGGCATCGTGGTAGAGTTGTACTCCAGTCAGATCGACGCCCAGATCGGCTTCCGGCTCGTGCACCAGCTTGCGGTCGCACACCGCGGCCAGCACCAGCTTCCTGCCTGTGCGCCGGGCCATGATCTCTTGCTGTTGCAACAGGATGCGGGCCACACCGGTGCCGATGGTGCCCAGCCCCAGCAGGCCCACACGAATTTCGTTCATGATGAAATCGCGAAAAGTCCGTCCATGGACTTTTTGCTTGGGCGGCGATCGAAGAACGCGGTCTTCGATCGCCTTACAAATCCGTCGGTAGCATGGGCAACCTCCGGATTTGCGCGACCGTCCTGGCCGCGGATGCCGGCCTCTTGCGAAGCCGTCATTTCAGGATGCCCCATGTAAAAATTTTCGGATGCCGCGCAGCGCCTGGCGGATGCGGTGTTCGTTCTCGATCAGGGCGATGCGCACGAACTGGTCGCCGTAGTCACCGAAGCCGATGCCGGGGCTGACCGCCACACCCCCCTCGGTCAGCAGCCGTTTGGAGAACTCCAGCGATCCCATCGGCTTGAAGGCGTCGGGGATCTCCGCCCAGATGAACATGCTCGCCTTCGGCTTCTCCGCCATCCACCCCATCTTGTGCAGCCCCTCGATCATCACGTCGCGTCGGGCGCGGTAGGTGTCACGGATCCGGGCCACACACTCCTGCGGGCCGTTGAGCGCGGCGCAGGCGGCGATCTGCAGCGGCTGGAATGTGCCGTAATCGAGGTACGACTTGATCCTGGCCAGCGCGGCGACGATCTCGCTGTTGCCCACCATGAAGCCGATGCGCCAGCCCGGCATGTTGTAGCTCTTGGAGAGGGAGTAGAACTCCACCGCCAGATCGCGCGCCCCCGGCACCTGCAGGATCGAGGGACACCGATAGCCGTCGAAGCAGATCTCGGCGTAGGCGATGTCGGAGATGACGATCAGGTGGTTCTCGCGGGCGAAGTCGACCACCTTGACGTAGAAGTCGAGATCGACGGTCTGCGCGGTTGGGTTGGAAGGGAAGTTGACGATCAGGACCTTCGGCCGAGGCCAGGAGTCGCGCACCGCCTTTTGCACCTCTTCGAAATAGTCGCGTCCCGGCCCCATCGGCACATGGCGGATGTCGGCGCCGGCGATGATGAAGCCGTAGGGGTGGATCGGATAGGCGGGGTTGGGCGCCAGCACCAGATCGCCGGGGGAGGTGATCGCCACCGCCAGATGGGCCAGCCCCTCCTTGGAGCCGATGGTGACGATCGCCTCACGCTCCGGATCGATATCGACGTCGAAGCGGCGCTTGTACCAGGCGCAGATCGCCCGCCGCAGCCCGGCAATGCCGCGCGAGACCGAATAGCGGTGGTTGCGCCCGTCCCGCGCCGCCTCGCACAGCTTGTCGACGATGTGCTGCGGCGTCGGCTGGTCGGGATTGCCCATGCCCAGATCGATGATGTCGGCACCGGCGTGGCGCAGCTCCATCTTGAGCTGGTTGACCACGGCGAAGATGTAGGGGGGGAGCCGTTTGATCTTCTCGAACTCTCGCAACTGCACCTCGTGGACGGCTTCGCGGGAAGCCGGCATTCGCGGCCGAGCCGGCGGGACGCCGGCATCGTAGCGTCTCCGCGCCGCCTCGCAAAAGGCGGACCGCCGCCGACTCGCCTCCCGCCCCGCCTTCGCCTTCCCTTGCGATGCGCCGCGGCTAGCGTTGGGCGCCATCCGGCCTCCGGAACGCCGCCACCATCATCCCCACCTTCCGAAGGAGCCCGACCATCGACCGGAACGAGGCCATCGCCAGGCTGCGGGTCATCCAGGACATCCCGACCCTGCCCGACTGCTTCCTGCGCATCCAGCAGGTGCTGCGCCATCCCGACAGCGACAGCGCCGATCTGGCCGATGTCATCCGCACCGACCAGGCGACCAGCGCCATGGTGCTCAAGCAGGCCAACTCGCCCGCTTTCAGCGGTGGCACGCGCACCATCGCCTCGATTCAGGAGGCGGTCACCAGGCTGGGGATGAACGAGGTGGCGGAGATCGCCATGATCATCTCGCTGGTGCAGGGCTTCCCGCTGCCCGCCACCGCCGGCAAGGTGCGGCGGTTCTGGACCCACGCCTTCCTGGTCGGCTCCATCGCCGAGGAGATCGGCCGGCGGATCCCCGAAGGGGAGAGGCTCGACCGACAGCAGCTCTTCACCGCCGGACTGCTGCACGACATCGGCCGCGCCGTCCTCGGCCTACGCATCGATCCCGACTACTTCAACCGCCCCACGGGCGTGCTGGACGACGACGAGAAGACGCTGGAGCTGGAGCTGGCCAACTACGGCATCGACCACGCCGAGGCCGGCGCCATCCTGATGGAGCTGTGGGGCTTTCCCCAGATCCTGATCGACATCGTGCTGCACTACCACCGCCCCTACGGCGAGTGCCACCTGCTGCCGGCGGCGATCATCCACCTGGCCAACGACATCGCCCGCACCGAGGGGCGGCGCATCGCCACGATCGAGGATGCGGCCGTCGCACTGCGGGAGGGGAGACTCTATCGGGATCTGGACGAACGGATCGCGGAGATGCTGCAGCGGCTCGGCGAAGGCGATTGAGCGCTCAGGAACCGCCGTCCGCGTCCGCTCCTTCACCGAGCAGCGCCGCAAGGGCCCTGCCCGGATCGGCCTGACGCATCAGCGACTCCCCCACCAGAAAACAGTGTACGCCGAGCCGCTCCATGCGGCGGCGGTCGGCCGCGGAGTGGATGCCCGATTCGGTCACCACCGTCCGCCCGGCGGGCAGCCGCGGCAGCAGCCGTTCGGTGACGGCGAGATCGGTGGCGAAGGTGTGCAGATTGCGGTTGTTGATGCCGACAAGCGTCGTCTCCAGCAGCAGCGCCCGTTCCAGCTCCGCCTCGTCGTGCACCTCGGGCAGGATGGTCAGCCCCATCTCGCGCGCCGCCGCGGCGATCTCGGCGATCGGCCCGTCGTCGAGCATCGCCATGATGATCAGGATGGCATCGGCGCCGAGCGCGCGCGCCTCGACCACCTGGTAGGGATCGACGATGAACTCCTTGCGCAGGATGGGCAGCGCCACCCGCTCGCGGATGGCGCGCAGGTGGTCGTCGCTGCCCTGGAAGTAGCGCTGGTCGGTCAGCACCGACAGGCAGGCCGCGCCCGCTTCCTGATAGCGTTCGGCGATCCAGACCGGATCGAAATCGGCCCGGATCACCCCCCGGGATGGGCTGGCCTTCTTTACCTCGGCGATCACCGCCGTTTTCCCGGCCCCGGCCCGCTGGACCAGTGCGGCGCGGAAGTCGCACGGGGTGTAGCCCTCCGCCCGGCGCAGCAGCTCCGCCTCGCCGAGCCGCTGCTTGCAGGCGCGGAGATGGCTGCGCTTGTAGCCGGCGATCTCCTGCAGGATGCTGCTCATGCGCCGGCCGCCTCGTTGCTGAAGGCGACCAGCCGGGCCAGCTGCGCTTGCGCCCGGCCGTCGTCGATCGCCGCCGCCGCCTGTGCGATCCCGTCGGCGATCCCCTCGGCGCGAGTGCAGACCCACAGGGCGGCGCCGGCGTTGAGCAGCACGATCTCCCGCGCCGGCCCCCTCTCGCCGGCAAGGATGCGTTCGATCAGCGCGGCGTTGGCGGTGGCATCCCCGCCCCGGAGCGCCGCCGGCGCCGCCCGCGCCACACCGAAGGCGGCCGGATCGATCTCGAAGGGGCGAAGCTGCCCCTCCTCGACCAGCACGGCGTCGGTCACGTCGGTGGTGGTGATCTCGTCCAGCCCGTCGCGGCCGTGGACCACCAGCGCGCGCCGCACGCCGAGCCGGGCTAACGCCTGCGCCATCAGCTCCAGCCGGTCGGCGCCGTAGACGCCGACCACCTGAAACTCCGCCCGCGCCGGGTTGGTCAGCGGCCCGAGCAGGTTGAAGATGGTGCGCACCCCCAGTTCGCGGCGGGGGCCGGCGGCGTGCTTCATCGCCGGATGGTGGCCGGGGGCGAACATGAAGCCGATGCCGGTCTCGTCGATGCAGCGCGCCACCTGCTCCGGGGTCAACGCCAGATCGACCCCCAACGCCTCGAGCACATCGGCGCTGCCCGAGCGGGAGGAGATGGCGCGGTTGCCGTGCTTGGCCACCGGCTGGCCGCAGGCGGCGACCACCAGCGCCACGGCGGTGGAGATGTTGAAGGTGCCTGCGCCGTCCCCGCCGGTGCCGCAGGTATCGAGCAGGCCGCGCCGCTTCGGTCGGACCGGGCGGGAGGCGGCGCGCATGGCGCGGGCGGCGCCGGCGACCATCTCCGCCGTCTCACCGCGCAGCGCCAGCCCCATGAGCATGGCGCCGATCTGGGCCGGTGTCGCCGATCCGGCCATGATGGCGGCGACCGCCGCCTCGACCATGGCGCCGTCGATCTCCGCGCCGGCGTGCAGCGCGCGCAGCAGCCGTGCCACCGCCTCGGTGTGTGCTTCCCTATATTCCATCATCCCCCTCCATGCGCAGGAATGCGCGCAGCAACGCATGACCGTGCTCGCTCAGAATCGATTCCGGATGGAACTGCACCCCGACGGTGGGATGGTGGCGATGGCGCAGCCCCATCAGCTCCCCCTCCATCGTCCACGCCGTCCGCTCCAGCACCGGAGGCAGCGGCTCGGCGACGATCAGCGAGTGGTAGCGGGTGGCGGTGAAGGGGGAGGGAAGCCCGGCGAACAGACCTCGGCCGTCGTGGTGGATGGCGCTGGTCTTGCCGTGCATCAGCCGGGGGGCGGAGACCACCGATCCGCCGAAGCAGTGGGCGATCGCCTGATGGCCCAGACAGACACCGAGGATCGGCACCCGGCCGCTGAAGCGGCGGATCACCTCCAGCGAGACGCCGGCATCCTCCGGCCCGCCCGGACCGGGCGAGATGACGATGTGGCCGGGGGCCAGCGCCTCGACTTCCTCAGGCGTGATGCGGTCGTTGCGCCGGACCAGCGGCTCCTCGCCGAGTTCGCCGAAATACTGCACAAGATTGTAGGTGAAGGAGTCGTAGTTGTCGATCACCAGCAGCCGGCCCGGCCGGTCGGATGACGGGGCGACCTCCTCCCGCTCGTGGATCGCGGCTTCGTGTGCGGCGCTCATCGATTCCCTCCGGCCAGCGCCACCGCGCGGAACATCGCCGTCGCCTTGTTGACGCACTCCTGATGTTCCCGCGCCGGGTCGGAGTCGGCGACGATGCCGGCGCCGGCCTGCACCTGCACCCGCCCGTCGCGGATCACCGCGGTGCGGATGGCGATCGCCGTGTCCATGCGGCCGCCGCCGAAGGCGATATATCCGATGCAGCCGGCATAGGGGCCGCGCGCCTCCCCCTCCAGTTCGTCGATGATCTGCATCGCCCGCACCTTGGGCGCGCCGGAGACGGTGCCGGCGGGGAAGGTGGCGGCCAGCAGGTCGATGGCGTCCACCCCGTCGCGCAGCACCCCCTCGACCTGCGAGACGATGTGCATCACATGGGAGTAGCGCTCGATCACCATCGATTCGGTCACCTCTACGCTGCCGAAGCGGCAGACCCGGCCGAGGTCGTTGCGGCCGAGGTCGACCAGCATCACATGCTCGGCCCGCTCCTTGGCGTCGGCCAGCAGCTCGCGCGCCAGCGCGGCATCGGCATCGGCATCGGCGCCGCGCGGCCGGGTGCCGGCGATCGGCCGCACGATGGCCCGTCGCCCCTCCTTGCGCACCAGGATCTCCGGCGAAGAGCCGACCAGCACGGTGTCGTCGATGGCCAGGTAGAAGAGGTAGGGTGAGGGGTTGATGTGGCGCACCGCCCGGTAGATGGTCAGCGGATCCCCCTCAAGCGGCGCCGAGAAGCGCTGGGAGAGCACCACCTGGAAGATGTCGCCGGCGCGGATGTGGTCGCGCGCCTGCTGCACCATCGCCTCGAACGCCGCCCGGCTGCAGTGGGCCTGCGGCGCCACCGCTCCCTCCGCCGGGGCGAGGTCGAGCGGCGTGAGGCCGTGGGGCTGGGCCAGCCGCGCCTCGATGGCGTCGAGGATCGCCGCCGCAGCATCGTCCTGACCGGTGACGCAGAGGTGGAGCACGCCGCGCAGGTTGTCGACCACCACGAAGCGGTCGATCAACATGAACCCGGCCACCGCGCCGCAGGCGTCTCGCTGCGGCGCGCCCGGCTCGAAGCGGTGGACCACATCGTAGGAGAAGTAGCCGACCGCCCCGCCGCTGAAAGGCAGGTCGGTCTCGATCGCCGGCCGGTCGATCACCTGCGCGCGCAGCCAGCTCTCGATCGCCCCGGTGCGCTCCCGGCTGGAGCCGTCGCGATGGTGGATGTGCAGCCGGCCGTCGCGCTCCACCACCCGCTCGGCCGGATCGAAGCCGATGATGCTGTAGCGCCCCCAGCGCTCGCCCCCCTCGGCCGACTCGAACAGCACGCAGGCCCCCTCCGCGCGCAGGCGGGCGAAGAGGGTGAGCGCCGTCTCACAGTCGGCGGAGCGGGTGCGGCGGTGGAGCTTCAAGGGGTCCGGGAGCGGGCCGGCAGAAAGACGTTGACAGCGGCAGGCTGCAGCGGCGTAATTCGCCGCCTCCGCGACACGGGGCCATAGCTCAGCTGGGAGAGCGCTACAATGGCATTGTAGAGGTCGGCGGTTCGATCCCGCCTGGCTCCACCAAATCCTCCACTCCTCCCTCCCGGAACAGCCCCGCCGCGGCGCGGCGCGGCAGCCTCCTCCCGCAGGATCCCCCCCCTCTTCGGACTGATTTCTCCGTCGTGCGCGCACCGATCCATCGCGCCGAACCCTACGGTGTTCCCCCCGCGAGCACTACAGCCCCTCCGGCCCACATACACCGATGGCCGTTCCCCCTCTGCACGGATCACTCGACGGGAGCGGTCGTTCGCGCGGCTACCCCTTCCGCTGCTCCTTGCGCGCACGGATCCGGGCGCGCTTCTCCTCCACCGCCCGGGCGTCGCGCCGCCGCTGCAGCGGACGATAGATCTCCACCCGATCCCCGTCGCGGAGCTCCCGGCTCAAAGGGACCAGCCTGGCGAAGATGCCGACCTTGTTGTGTGTCAGATCGATCTCCGGACACTGCTCCATGATCCCGCTCTTCTCGATCGCCTCCTCCACCGTCGCCCCGGCCTCCAGCTCCACCTCGATGCGGTGCTGCCGGTGGGGCAGGGCGTAGATCACCTCGACCTTCACCGCGCGGACGCCTGAAGCTGCAACGCCCGCTGCTCGAAGGCGGCGACCATGGCGCGGCAGGCGGTGGAGAAGAGGGGGGCGGCGACCACGTCGAGCATCATGCTGCGGAAGGCGAACTGGATGGAGAAACGGACCCGGCAGCGGCTGTCGTCGACGGCGTCGAAGCTCCAGATGCTCTCGAGGAATCGGAACGGCCCCTCATGGAGGCGGATCTCGACCAGCTGCCCGGGAAGCAGACGGTCGACAGTGCTGAAGCGGTAGCGCATGCCGGCAAGCTCCGCCACCAGCTCGGCGGTGATGGTGTCCCGATCCCGGGCGAGAATCCGGGCATCGGCCACCCACGGCAGGAACTGCGGATAGGAGGGGATGTCGACGACCAGTGCATACATGGTCGATGCGCTGCAGGCGATGATGCGCTGTTCCTCGAAGCTGTGCATCGGACGGGCGCCGGCTTCAGCCCCGGCGGCGTGGAATGGCGATGCCGGCCTCCGGCGGAGCCGCCATCACCGTCGCTGCTCCACATAGGGGTTGGTGGTGGCGCTGAGAATGAAGCGGACCGGGACGCCGGGGAGCGCGAAATGGTCGCGGAAGCTCTGTTCGAGGAAGCGGAGGTAGCTCTCCTTGAGGGTCGCCGGGCGGTTGCAGAAGAGCTTCAGCGTCGGCGGGCGGGTTCCGACCTGGGTGATGTACTTCATGCGTACGACGCTGCCGCGGTCGCTCGGTGCATGCTGCTGACGCTGGACCATCTCCAGCCAGCGGTTGAGCGCGCCGGTCCCAGCCTCGAAGCGGTTGCGTTCCGCAGCGGCCACCGCCTCGGCCAGCAGGCGGTCGCACCCCGCCCCGGTGGCGGCGCTGATGCGCATACGCGGCACAGCCCCGCGTGCACCGCGCATGCGGAAATCGAGCCGATCGCTGTAGCGGCGCCACCCCTCCCGATCGAGCAGGTCGATCTTGTTGACCGCGACGACCAGGGCGCACCCCTGTGCCCGGGCCATCTGCATCAACCGCAGATCCTGTTCCGCCACCCCGGTCGATCCGTCGAGCAACAGCACCGCCGCATCGGCCCGCGCACAGGCCTGTTCCGCCTTGATGCGCGCCACCCATTCGACGGCGTCCCGCACACGCGCCCGCTTGCGCACCCCGGCGGTATCGACCAGACGGATCTTCCCCCCCTTCCACGGCAACATGTGGTCCACCGCATCGCGGGTGGTCCCGGCCACCGGGCTGACCACCATCCGCGCATGGCCGAGCCAGCGGTTGATCAGCGTCGATTTGCCCACGTTGGGGCGGCCGACGACCGTGATCGCCGCCGAAGCCTCCTCCTCGTGCACCTCATCGGCCGCCTCCTCCGAGGGCAAGACGGAGAGAGCGGCGGCGATCCGCTCCCGCAACCGCTCGATCCCCCGGCCATGGATGGCCGAGACGGGCAGGGGCTCGCCCAGCCCCAACGCATGGAACTCCCAACCTGCATCGCTCCGCTCCGCCTTGTTGACCACCAGCAACAGCCGAACGGCGGCGCTGCGCAGCCGCCCGGCGATCTCATGGTCGGCGGCACAAGGTCCGCTGCGCCCGTCGACCACGAAGAGCACCAGGTCGGCCACCTCCAGCGCCGCCTCCACCTGCCCTTCGATCGCCGACTGTATGATGTGCGCCGCATCCGGGCGGGCGTCCATTCGTCGGCCGAGGAGATGGTCGCCCCCCTCGCCGATACCGCCGGTATCGACCAGGAGCACGCTGCAGGTGGGGGTGATGCGGCAGCGGCTCTCGATGCGATCGACGGTCACCCCCGGTCGATCGCCCTCGATCGCCTTGCGTGATCCGGTGAGGCGGTTGAACAGGGTCGATTTGCCCACGTTGGGGCGGCCGACGATGGCGACGACACGCGCCATGGCGGGTCAGTGGATCAGGTAGAGGCCACCGCGGCTGGTGCGCACGATCAGCCCGCGCGGCGTCACCACCGGAGCGCGGTCGATCGAACCGGGAAAGGAGAGGAGGCCGCGGGGGTGGCCATCCATGTCGAAGCGGCGCAGCAGGCCGCGATCGTCGGCCACCCAGATCCATCCCTTCCACGGCGTGACCGAGGTCGGCTCGCCGACGCCAAGCTTACGCTTCCACAGAACCGCACCGCTCTGGATATCGACGGCGCGCAGCACGCCGCCGCTGTCGGCCAGGAACAGCCGCCCGCCGGCCAGACGCGGCGCGGCGCGCAGGGAGAGATCGCGGCTGGCGACCTGCTCGCCGGTGTCGCGGTTGAGGATCCTAAGGCTCCCCTGGTAGAGCGGGACCAACAGGGCGGGGGCGACGCGGTCGAGGCCGTAGTGCAGCCGGTCGAGCGCCAGCATGTCGGCGATCGGCGCCTTCATCTCGCTCAGCACGGCGGCATCGGCGTTGAGCAGCAGTTGCTTGCGCCACAACAGGTCGCCGTTCTCCCCCTTGAGGGCGATCAGATCGCCGGTGGTGAGCACGGCGAGCACACGCCGGGTCGGTGCGTAGACGACCAGCGGGTCCGGGGCGGCGTAGATGGAGACCCCGCCCGGGTAGCCGTCGAAGCTCCACACCTTCGTTCCCGTGCGGGAGAAGCGGTAGATGCGGTTGTCCATGGTCTGGACCAGGAAGCCGTCGTCGATGGGCACCGGCGATCCCAGCAACAGCGTGGAGAGGGAATAGCGCCAGCGGATCCGGCCCCCGTCCGGATCGACGCCGTACAGGGTGCCGGTGATGTCGCCGACCACCACCGTCCCGTCGGAGAGCTGAAGGGTGCCGGACTCGACCCCGTCGGAGAGGGCGATGCGGCGCAACTCCCGCCCGTCGTCGAGCGAGAGGATCCGCACGAAGCCGTCTTCACAGCCGAGAGCGACGGCGGCCGTACCGTCGTGCAGACGGATCAGGGCCGGCCGGCTATAGGCGGGGTTGCCCCCCAGGGGAAGGAAATCGACCTCCCGCCGCCAGACGATCTCCGGATCCTGGCGAGGGGGGAGCTCCACCCGGGCGGGCGTTCCCTCATCTCCGTGCGCCCAGAAACGCAACGCCCCGACGGCGGAGCATCCGGTGAACAACACCGCCCCGATGCATGACGAAAGCAGTGCGGAAAGGGCCCGACCGGAGCAGAGCAGTTCAGCCCTCCGCGGCCAACAGCCGTTCGATACGCCGCCTCAGCTCGCCATCGTGTGAGGGGGCAGCGAGCGCCCGGCGCAGCTCCTCACGCCGACGGGCCGCCTCCCGGGCCACCTCCGCGCGCAGATAGTGGCGCAGCTGTTCATACTCCTCACCCACCTTCTCCTCCAACAACGCCGCGGCCCGATCACCGTGGCCGCCGTCGATCAGCCGCTCCGCAAGATCGAGCCTCGCCTGCCACTTCAGCTCCTCCGGCGCATCACTCGCCAGCAGTCGGGTCAGATACTCCCGCGCCCGCGCCTCGTCGAGCGAGACCAGCTGGAAGAGCGAGAGCGGGGCGTAGCCGGTCCGGCCGTAGTCGCGGACGATATTCTCCAGCAGCGCCTTGCGTTTGGCGCGATCGTCGAGCGCCAATGCCTGGTAGTAGATGGTCGCTGCGGCCCGCTTGTCCGCCTTGACCCGCTCCGACCAGAGGGTGCCGGCGAGCAGGGCGATGATCACGATCGCGCCGATCGCACCCACCATCTGCCGGTTGGCGGTCAGCCAGGCGGTGATCTGCGCCGAGCGCATCTCCTGCTTCAGTTCGTCGAGTTCCATGGTCTGATCCTGATTGCCGATTCCATCACGACACCTCCCTCCTCGGCCCCCTGCCCGACGGCGAACGCTAGCCGCAGCCTTGGGTCCGCGCCATGAAGGATTTCGCAAGAAACCATCATCGCAACCATGGAGGGTCGCGCAAATCCGTCGCGCAAATCCGTAGGTTGCGCATCCAACCGACGGATTTGTAAGGGGATCGAAGACCGCGTGCTTCGATCCCCGTGAAGCCAAAAAGCCCACGGGCGGACTTTTTGCGATTCCATCATGAAGCGGATGCGGATGCCGGCGTCCTATCCGAGCAGGGTGGCCAGCCAGCGCCAGCGCGGATTGCTCTCCAGCGCCAGCTTGACCACCATGGTCAGCGGCACCGACAGCAGCATGCCCACCGGCCCCAGGATCCAGCCCCAGCAGACCAGCGAGAGGAAGACGACCAGCGGCGAGAGACCGACCTCACGTCCCATGAAGCGGGGCTCGATCAGGTTCCCGACCACCGTGTTGATCGTCAGATAGCCCACGGCCACGGTCACCGCCGCGCCGCCGCCCAACTGCACCACCGCCAGCAACAAGGGGGGAACGGCGGCGACGATCGAGCCGATGTTGGGAACGAAGTTGAAGAGGAAGGCGAGCACCCCCCAGAGCAGCGGGTAGTCCACGCCGACGATGAGCAGCAGCAGCGCAACCAGCGCACCGGTCAGCAGACTGATCCAGGTCTTGACCGCCAGGTAGCGGTTGGCACGCTCCAGAAAACGGTGCACCGCCTCGGAGGAGGGGGCGTGTTCGCCCATGCGGCGCCACTTCTCCGGCAGGGCCAGCGCCTCGAAGAGCAGAAAAATGGTGGTCAGAAGAATCAGGAAGAGGTTGGCCAGCGACTTGCCCAGGCCGGTCAGCAGGCTGCCGGCCATCCCCATCGCCGCCGCCGGGTCGAGCGCCTCCTTCAGGCTGTCGGCACCGAGCTCCAGCCCATGGGCGGAGAGCCAGTGCGACAACCCCGTCCGCTGGGCGTCGAGCCGCTCCTGATAGTGCGGCAACTGCCGGGTGAAGTCGGCCACCGAGCTGCCCAGCAGCAACCCCAGCAACGAACCTGCGACCAGCAGCAGCAGGAAGAGGATCAGCACGGCGGCCGTCTCCCCCAACCCGCGCGCCCGCAACCAGCGCAGCGGCGGCAGAGAGATCATGGCCAGAAAGAGGGCCAGCAGGAAGGTGGTCAACAGCGGCGCGGCCGCCTTGAGCCCGGCGACGACGATGACCAGCGCGGCGGCGGCGAAGAGCAGCCCGGAGGGTCGAGGGATGGTGGTCATGGCTCGAATCCTGACGACTTTGCAAGAAATCGGCATCTGCGGCCAGGACGGCCGCCCAAAACGGGAGCCTGCGCATGCAACCGACTGTTTTGTAAGGCGGTCGAAGAGCGACCTCTTCGATCGCCGTGAAGCCAAAAAGTCCACGGACGGACTTTTTACGGTGTGATCAAGGATTGAATCCCGGTTGTCGAACCCTTACAATGAGGCGTACCACAACTGCAAGGGGGTAGGCTGTCATGCGCGCACTCAAGGGCATCGTTCTGCTGATCATCGCCAACCTGCTGGTCTTCACCACCCTGTCGATCAGCGGCACCATCCTGATCAACTTCGTGCTGCCGCTCTTCGGCATCGACCTGCGCGGCTCGCTGGCCGGGATGGACTTCGCCTGGGCGATGGTCTTCGGCTTCGGCGGCGCCTTCATCTCGCTGCTGATGTCCAAGACGATGGTCAAGAACAGCATGCCGATGCAGCAGGTGGTGACGCCGGCCACCCCCAAGGAGCGGTTGGTCTACGACACGGTGCGGCAGATCGCCGAGCGCGAGGGGATACGGATGCCGGAGGTGTGGGTCTACTGGGACGACACCCCCAACGCCTTCGCCACCGGGCCGTCGCGCAACTCGGCGATGGTCGCGGTCTCCTCCGGGCTGGCCACCAATCTGAGCGATGATGAGCTGCGCGCGGTGCTGGCCCACGAGATGGGCCATGTGGTCAACGGCGACATGCTGGCCACCACCCTGCTGCAGGGGTTGATGAACACCTTCGTCTATTTTCTCGCCCGGGTTATTTCGCGGCCGATCGAGGAGCGCAACGCCTTTGCCGGCTTCATGATCTACATGCTGCTGCAGTTCGTCTTCTCGATCCTGGCGATGATTCCGATCAGCTGGTTCTCGCGCCATCGCGAGTTCCGTGCCGATGCCTACGCCGCCCGCATGGTCGGTGCCGCGCCGATGATCAACGCGCTGCGCAAGATCGACTACCTGACCAGCCGGCAGCTGCGCGACGAGCCGGTTCTGACCGAGGATGCGCTGGCCACCCTGAAGATCTACAACAAGGATGCGATCGCCCACCTCTTCGCCACCCATCCTCCGATCGAGGCGCGGATCGCCGCCCTGCGCGCCCTGCCCTCGGCCTAGCGTAGCCCGACATCCGCTCCCCGGCCCTGCGCCACGCCACGGCCTGCGGGGTCGGACCATGGCAACCTGTCGCAATCACTGGGAATGGCCTCGTTTGTTGCGTGAAGAACGGGCCTGGATCGTCCTGCTGGGGCCTGCAACGTCGGGTTTGACAAGGGGGCGCCAACCCGACCGGCCGGGCGGATGTGCGATGCCGTTGGCGGTGGGGGCGGTCAGAGAAAGAGCGAACGGACGACGTTGTCGCTTTCGCAGGTGTAGGGGTAGCCGATCTCGTCGAAGAAATGTTCCAGCGTTGCGCGCTCCTCGTCGACCGCCTCCATGCCGACCAGCACCCGGCCGTAGGCGGCGCCGTGGTTGCGGTAGTGGAACAGCGAGATGTTCCAGCGTCCGGCCAGATGGTTGAGGAAGTCCCCCAGCGCGCCCGGCCGCTCGGGGAACTCGAAGCGGTAGAGCTGTTCGTGCCGGACCAGCGGCGCCCGGCCGCCGACCAGGTGACGCAGGTGGAGCTTGGCCAGCTCGTTGTCGATCAGCGGCAACACCGGGTAGCCGGCCCGCTCCAGCTGGAGACGGATCTCCTCGGCTTCGTGCGCCCCGTCGATCGAGATGCCGACGAAGATGTGGGCGGCCTCCCGTGAGGAGAGACGGTAGTTGAACTCGGTGATGTTGCGCCGGCCGATGGCGTTGCAGAACTGGAGGAAGGAGCCGGGGCGCTCGGGGATGGTGACGGCGAAGAGCGCCTCCCGCCGCTCGCCGATCTCCGCCCGCTCGGCCACATGGCGCAGGCGGTCGAAGTTCATGTTGGCGCCGGAGTTGATGCAGACGATCCGCCGACCGCGCAGGCCGTCGCGCGCGCAGACCACACCGGCGGCGGCGACGGCCAGTGCTCCGGCCGGCTCCGTGATCACCCGCGCATCCTCGTAGATCGCCTTGATGGCGCCGCAGATCTGGTCGGTGTCGACCAGCACGATCTCGTCGACCAGCGCACGCACCATCTCGAAGGTGATGCGGCCGACCCGCTTGACCGCCACGCCGTCGGCGAAGATGCCGACCTGATCGAGGGTCACCCGTCGGCCGGCGCGCAGCGAGTCGTACATCGCCGCCGAATCGACCGGCTCGACCCCGATGATGCGGGTCTCGGGCGACTCCCGGCGCAGGTACGCCGCGATGCCGGCGATCAGCCCGCCGCCGCCGATCGGGATGAAGACGGCGTCGATATCACCGGGCGTCTGCCGGAGCAGCTCGTCGGCGATGGTCCCCTGGCCGGCGATCACCGCCGGGTCGTCGTAGGGGTGGATGAAGATCCGCCCGCTCTCCCGGCGCAGCGCCTCGGCATGGGCGCCGGCGTCGGAGTAGCTGTCGCCGTAGAGCGCCACCTTGCCGCCGAGCCGCTCCACCGCCGAGACCTTGATCTGTGGTGTGGTCTCCGGCATGACGATGAGGGCATCGATCTCCAGCCGCGATGCGGCCAGCGCCACCCCCTGCGCATGGTTGCCCGCCGAGGCGCAGATCACCCCGCGCGACCGCTCCTCCGTGGTGAGGGCGGCCATCCGGTTGTAGGCGCCGCGCAGTTTGAAGGAGAAGACCGGCTGCAGATCCTCCCGTTTAAGCAGGATGGTGTTGCGCAGCCGGGCGGAGAGTCGCGGTGCGGGGGTGAGGGGGGTCTCGATCGCCACATCGTAGACGGCACTGGAGGTGACAGCCCGCACCCAGTCGTAATCCTGCCAGTCGAATGCTTCCAACGTTCCTTTCCGATGTGGCCGAAGGTGCGGGATCGTGGCGGAGAGAGAGGGATTCGAACCCTCGACACGGTTGCCCGTGTAACACCTTAGCAGGGTGCCGCTTTCAGCCGCTCAGCCATCTCTCCGTCGTACCGATCCATCCTGCCTGCGCGGCGGCCGCGCAGGGGTACAGGGACGGGGCGAACGCTAGGAGAAACGGGGGTCGGTGCAAGCCGGCGGAGTGTTGCCCGCCGCCCGATGCGGTTGCGGCCTCGTTGCGTTTTCGCGCGGGAACGCTAGAAAGCGCCGCCACTTCGCACACCGCCGCAGCGCGATTGTGCCCCGGGGAGGCCGGGGTCGGGCGGTGGAGGATCAACAATCGAGAGGAAACCACACATGTCCAGATTCACCATGAAACAGCTGCTTGAGTCCGGTGTCCATTTCGGCCACCAGACCCGGCGCTGGAATCCGAAGATGGCGCCGTACATCTACGGCAAGCGCAACGGCATCCACATCGTCGACCTACAGAAGACCCTGCGGATGGCCAACGAGGCCTACCAGTTCATGCGCGAGCTCGCCGCCGCCGGCGGCACCGTGCTCTTTGTCGGCACCAAGCGGCAGGCGGCGACGGCGGTGCGCCAGGAGGCGACGCGCGCCGGCCAGTTCTACATCGCCCACCGCTGGCTCGGCGGCCTGCTGACCAACTTTGCCACCGTGCAGCAGTCGGTGCGGCGGATGAAGGATCTGCAGCGGCAGAAGGAGGACGGGGTCTTCGACCTGATGACCAAGAAGGAAGGGATCCGGATGCAGCGCAAGCTGGAGAAGCTGGAGCGCTCCCTGGGCGGTATCAAGGATATGATCAACCTGCCCGACTGCCTCTTCGTGGTCGATGTCAACCGTGAGAGCCTGGCGGTGGCGGAGGCGCACCGGCTGGGGATCACGGTGGTCGCGGTGGTCGATACCAACAGCGATCCGAGCAATGTGGACTACATCATTCCCGGCAACGACGACGCCATCCGCGCGGTGCGCCTCTTCTGCAGCAAGATGGCCGACGCCCTGATCGAAGGGGCGGAGGTGTGGCGTATGGAGCACGAGCAGCAGGATGCGCCGGTTGATTCGGTGGTGGTCGAGGAGCAGGAAACCCCGGCGGCGGCCGAGGCCGCCTGACGCGCCGGGAACGATCCTAGGAAAACGACGGAGGTTTGGGACGACGATGGCCAGTGTGACGGCGGCGGATGTCAAGAGGCTGCGCGAGATCAGCGGCGCGGGGATGATGGATTGCAAGAAGGCGCTGGTCGCCACCGACGGCGACATGGATGCGGCGGTCGACTTCCTGCGCAAGAAGGGGTTGGCCGCGGCGGCGAAGAAGTCCGGGCGCGTCGCCGCCGAAGGGGTGGTGCTGGCCCGCAAGGAGGGGCGCGCCGGCGTGGTGGTCGAGGTCAATGCCGAGACCGATTTCGTCAGCAAGAACGAGCAGTTCACCGGGTTCGTCGAGCGGCTTTCCGGCGTGATCCTCCGTCTGCGCCCCGCCGACGTCCCGGAGCTGCTGAAGCTCCCCCTCGACGATGGGACGGTGGAGGAGGAGCTCGCCCGGTTGATCGCCACCATCGGCGAGAACATGACTGTCCGCCGCTTCGCGCTGCTGGAGGTGGAGTCGGGCGCGATCGGCGCCTACGTCCATGGCGGTGGGCGGATCGGCGCGCTGGTGGCGCTCTCCGGCTCCCCCTCCGAGGCGCTGGAGGAGGTGGCCCACCAGGTGGCGATGCATATTGCGGCGGCCAATCCGCTCTGCCTCTCCCGCAGCGCGATGGATCCGGCGCTGGTGGAGCGTGAACGGAGCGTGCTGCGCGAGCGGGCGGAGGCCAGCGGCAAGCCGGCCCACATCATCGAGAAGATCGTCGAGGGGCAGATGCGCCGCTTCTACGCCGAGTCGTGCCTGATCGAGCAGAGCTTCGTCATGGACGGCGATCTGACCGTGGCCGAAGCGGTGGAGCGGGCCTCTCCCGGCGCACAGGTGACGGCGATGGCCCGCTTCCAGCTCGGTGAGGGGATCGAGCGGAAGGAGGAGGATTTCGCGGCGGAGGTGGCGGCGCAGCTTCATGGCTGAGCCCGTCTCGGGGCGTCCGCGCTACCGGCGGGTGCTGCTCAAGCTCTCCGGTGAGGTGCTGATGGGGGAGGATCCTTTCGGCATCAACCAGCAGACCATCGCCCGGCTGGCCGACGAGCTGCTGCAGATCCATCGCGATGGCGTCGAGCTGGCGGTGGTGATCGGCGGTGGCAACATCTTCCGCGGAGTCAAGGGGACGGCCAGCGGCATGGATCGCGCCAGCGCCGACTACATGGGGATGCTGGCCACGGTGATGAACGCCATCGCCCTGCAGGATGCGCTCGAGCGGCGTGGGGGTGTGGTACGGGTGATCTCCGCACTCCACATCCGTGAGGTGGCCGAGCCCTACATCCGCCGGCGGGCGGTGCGCCATCTGGAGAAGGGGCGGGTGGTGATCTTCGCCGCCGGCACCGGCAATCCCTACTTCACCACCGATACCGCGGCCAGCCTGCGGGCGATGGAGATCGACGCCGACGTGGTGCTCAAGGGGACCAAGGTGGACGGCGTCTACAGCGCCGATCCGGCGGTCGATCCCACGGCCGAGCGCTACCGGCGGCTCACCTTCACCGAGGTGTTGACGCGCAAGCTGGCGGTGATGGATGCCACCGCCATGTCGCTCTGTCGCGACAACGACATGCCGATCGTGGTGTTCGACGTCACGGCACCCGGAGCGTTGCGGCAGGTGGTCTGCGGTGCGGAGGTGGGTACACTGGTGACCGAAGGGGCGTAGCCCCGATTCCGCGGCCAGGAGGGTCGCGCACAGCGGCGGCTTGCGCAGGCGGGCTGCCATGTTGGTGCGGGGATCAAGGAGCCCGCTCTGCGATCCCCGTCGGGCAGGACGTCCATGGAGGGACGTGTTGCGACGCGATCATGGACGCCTTGAGAGCCCGGATGGAGAAGAGCATCGATGCGCTGCGCCACGAGCTGGCGGCGATCCGCACCGGCCGTGCCAACGCCTCGCTGCTCGACCACGTGACGGTGGAGTACTACGGCGCGCAGGTGCCGATCTCCCAGGTGGCCTCGATCACTGTGCCCGAGGCGCGGATGCTGGTCATCTCCCCGTGGGAGAAGCACATGCTGCCGGAGATCGAGAAGGCGATCCTCGCATCGGATGTCGGCATCACTCCGAGCAGCGACGGTTCGGTGATCCGGCTGGTGTTGCCCGAGCTGACCGGGGAGCGGCGTCGCGAGCTGGTGCGCAAGGTCCATCAGGTGGGCGAGACCGCCCGCATCGCCGTCCGCAACATCCGCCGCGACGCCAACGATGCGGTGCGCAAGGACGAGAGCCTGTCGCAGGACGAGGCGAAGCGGCGTCAGGAGCAGATCCAGAAGGAGACCGACCGCTTCATCGCCGAGATCGACAGGATGCTCAAGGCGAAGGAGCAGGAGATCCTGACCATCTGACCTCCGTGCCGGCCCGATCGCGCGTGCCGGCACATGTCGGCATCATCATGGATGGCAACGGCCGCTGGGCTGAGGCCCATCGGCTCCCCAGGCTCGAAGGGCATCGCCGCGGTGCCGACCGGGCGCGCGACGTGGTCGAGTGGGCGCGCGACGCCGGCATCCGTCAGATCTCGCTCTACGCCTTCTCCACCGAGAATTGGGAGCGGCCCGACGCCGAGGTGCGTGGCCTGATGGCGCTGCTGGCCATGTTGCTGCCGCGGCGGGTGCCGGAGATGATGCGCGAGGGGGTTCGGTTGCTGACCCTCGGCGACCTCTCCGCCCTGCCGCGCCGGGCGCGGCGGGCGCTCGATGAGGCGAAGGCGCAGACGGCGGGCAATCGGGTGATCGACCTGATCCTCTGCATCAACTACGGCGGGCGGCAGGAGATCGTCGCCGGTGTGCGCCGGGCGCTCGCCTGGGCGCTGGCCCAGCCCGATCCCGCCGCGGCGGCCGCCGCGCTGGATGTGGAGCGGTTCGGTGCCATGCTCGGTCGCGACGAGGTGCTGCCGGTCGACCTGATCATCCGCACCGGCGGCGAGCGGCGGGTCTCCAACTTCCATCTGTGGGACAGCGCCTACGCCGAACTCTACTTCTCCCCCACCTACTGGCCCGACTACAGCCGCGCCGACCTGCAGGCGGCGTTGGAGGACTACGCCGCGCGCGAGCGCCGGTTCGGCCTGACCGGCGCGCAGATCCGGGAGGGGGGGGGAGGTGTGGCATCGTGAGGATCGAGCGCGAGTTGCTGCTGCGCGTGGTCACCGCCGTCTTCCTCTTTCTGGCGGCCACCGGCTGGTTGCTCTATGCCTCCGACCCGTGGTTCCAGCTCGTGTTGGCGCTTTTCGCCATCGCCGCCACCTCCGAACTGCTGACCCTGCTGAAGCTGTACCCGATCCGCCGCTTCGGCGTGGTGACCACCGCCGTCTGGGTCTACCTGATGCTAGGCGGCGGCCCGCTGCCGGCGCTGCTTGGGCTCTGGCTCGGCTGGGGGGTGCTGGCGTTGGCCCTCGGCCGCGACGACGCCGGGCGCGTCTCCCTGCCGGCGCTGGCCATGGGGTGCTGGATGGCCTTCTGGCTGTTGCTGACCGTCTGGATGGTGTTGCGCCTCCACCATCGGCCGCAGGGGACGCTCTTCCTCGCCGGGCTCTGTCTGGTGATCTGGGCGTCGGATATCGCCGCCTATGTCGCCGGCCGGCAGTGGGGGCGGCGCCGGCTGGCGCCGGCGATCAGCCCGGGGAAGAGTATCGAGGGGGTGGTCGCCGGGGTGCTCGCCGCCCTGGTGGTCGGCGTCCTCTTCTGGCCGGCGATGGTCGGCATGGGGCGGCCTGCGGCGCTGGGGTTGGCGTTGACGGCGGCGGTGCTCGGGGTGGCGGGCGATCTGATGGAGTCGCTGCTCAAGCGCACGGTGGGGGTCAAGGAGAGCGGCACGCTGCTGCCCGGCCACGGTGGACTGCTCGATCGCATCGACGCGCTGCTGCCGGGCGTGCCGGTGGTCGGCCTGCTCTGGCTGAAGCTGGTCTCCTGAGCGGCGGCGGCTACCCTCCCGCGATGCGTCTCACCATCCTCGGCGCCACCGGCTCGATCGGCGCCAGCACCATCGACCTGGTGCGCCGCCACCGCGACCGCCTCTCCTGCCATGCACTGGTCGGCCACCGCAACGTCGCCCGCATGCTCCGTTGCATCGAGGCGGTCGACCCCGAGCTGGCGGTGATGACCGATGTCGAGGCGGCGGCGGAGCTGGCCGCTGCCACCCCCGGCTGTCGGGTCGAGGCAGGGATGGAGGCGGCGATCGCCGCTGCGTGCGACCCTTCGGTGGAGATGGTGGTGGCGGCGATGGTCGGGGCTGTCGGCATCCCGGCGGCGCTGGCAGCGGTCGCCGCCGGCAAGCGGGTGGGGTTGGCCAACAAGGAGTGCCTGGTCACCGCCGGTCGCCTCTTCGTGGAGGCGGCGGCCCGCTCGGGCGCCGAGATCGTGCCGGTCGACTCCGAGCACGCCGCGGTGGCGCAGGCCCTGGCCGGCCAGGACCGCGGTTCGGTGACGGCGATTGTGCTCACCGCCTCCGGTGGGCCCTTCCGCGACCGTGATCCGGCATCGCTCGGCGAAGTGACGCCGGAGGAGGCGGTCGCCCATCCCAACTGGTCGATGGGGGCGAAGATCAGCGTCGATTCGGCCACGATGATGAACAAGGCGCTGGAGCTGATCGAGGCCAGGTGGCTGTTCGATGCGGCGCCGGAGCAGCTCTCGGCGATCATTCATCCGCAGAGCATCGTCCACGCCTTGGTCCACTACCGCGACGGTTCGGTGCTGGCCCACCTCGGCATGCCCGACATGCGCTGCCCCATCGCCTGGGCGTTGCAGCCGGCGCCGAGGCTGGGTACGGGGGTGGCGCCGCTCGATCTGGCCGCCCTTGGCCGGCTGGAGTTCGCCGCGGTGGACGAGGAGCGGTTTCCCGCCATGCGGCTGGTCCGCGCGGTGCTGGCCGGCGGTGATCTCCCGGCCATCGTCTTCAACGGTGCCAACGAGGAGGCCAACGCCGCCTTCCGTGCCGGTCGCATCCGTTTTCCCGACATCGTGGCGGTGGTGGAGGAGGTATTGATGCAGAGCGAAGACGGGTTGGTTTCCTCGATCGAGGAGGTCTACGCCTGCGACCGCCGGGCGCGGCGGCATGCGCAGGCGGTGATCGCCGCCCGCGACCGCTGAGCGGCGTCGTGCATACCCTCTTCTTCTTCGTCGTGGCGCTGGCGCTCTTGATCGGCGTCCACGAATACGGCCATTTCCTCACCGCGCGCCGGCTCGGCATCCGGGTGGAGAAGTTCTCCATCGGCTTCGGTCCGGCGCTGTTCTCCTGGCGCAGTCGCGACGGCGAGGTGGAGTATGTCGTCGCCGCCATTCCGCTGGGCGGGTATGTCAAGATGCTGGGGGAGACCCCCGGCGATCGGGCAGTGGTGGAGGCGCTGGATGCGCGGCAGCGGGCGCGCGCCTTCGATGCCCAGCCGGTCTGGAAGCGGGCGGCGGTGGCCTCGGCCGGGCCGCTGGCCAACTTCGCCTTCGCCGTCGTCGTCTACATGTTGATCGGCTGGATCGGGCAGGAGGTGCTGCCGCCGCAACTCGGGTATGTCGAGCCCGGCGGGGCGGCGGCGCGCGCCGGCCTGAAGCCGGGCGACCGCATCGTGCGGGTGGACGGGGTGCGGATTCCCTCGTGGCACGCGCTGGAGCTGGCCTTGAAGGATCGGGTCGGTGGCGAGGCGCGGCTCACCGTGGAGCGCGGCGGCGCCGCCTTCGCGCGGAGGGTGCGGGTGCCCGCCGGCCGGCGGGACGCCCTGCTGGTGGATGTGGCCGCCGAGCGGCTGGGCATGGGGCCGGCGACGGAGGTGGTGATCGACGAGGTCCGCCCCGACGGACCGGCGGCGCGGGCGGGCGTGCGCCCGGGTGATCGGGTGGCGGCGGTCGACGGCAGTCCGGTGCGGCTGCCGGGGACGTTGATTCGGGCGGTGCAGCGTTCGGCGGGTCGGGCGCTGCGGTTGACGCTGCGGCGACCGGGCGGCGCGGTGCGGACGGTGGCGGTGGTGCCGCGCTCCGATGCGAAGATCGGCGGCAAGGGGCGGATCGGGGTGCGGCTCTCGGTCCGGCCGTTGGCGCAGCGGGTCCGCTACCGCATGGGGCCGCTCGAAGGGGTCGCCTACGGCTTCAGCCAGACCTGGTCGGTCACCCTGCTCACCTGCCGGGTGCTGGGCAAGATGGTGACGGCGGCGATCTCCCCGCAGAACCTGGGCGGGCCGATTGCCATCGCCCGGATGGCCGGCGAGAGTGCGTCGATGGGGCTGGTGCCGTTCCTCGCCTTTCTGGCGCTGATCTCGGTCAACCTCGGGGTGTTGAACCTGCTGCCGGTCCCGGTGCTGGACGGTGGCCACCTGCTCTACCTTTCGCTGGAGAAGCTGCGCGGGCGGCCGTTGTCGGAGCGGATGATGGAGCGGACGCAGTATGTCGGCGTGGTGCTGATCGGCGCGCTGATGCTGTTCGCCCTCTACAACGATCTCGCGAGGTGGCTGGGCGGTCGATGAGCGGAGCGGGTGTGGTCGTGCGGCGGTTGCTCTTGGTGCTGCTGTTGCTGGCCGCCCTGCCGGCGGCGGCGGAGCAGGTGCCGCTGGTCTCCGCGATCGCCGTCGAAGGCAACCGCTTCGTCGATACCGCGGCGATCCGCGACAAGATCAAGAGTACTGTGGGCAAGCCGCTCGATCGGCGGCGGATCAGCCGTGACGTGCGCGCGCTCTACGCCACCGGCCTCTTCCGCGACCTGTGGGTGGAGGGGGTGCGTAGCGCTGGGAAGGTGCGGTTGATTTACCACGTGGTGGAGAACCCGGTGATCGGCAAGCTCACCTTCGAGGGCAACGACGACGTCGAGACCAAGGTGCTCAAGCGGATCGTCAAGCTCAAGCCCGGCCACGTCGTCGGCCCCGAGTTGCTCAGGCGCGAGCGCAACAACCTGCGCCGGCAGTACCTCAAGAAGGGGCACTACCAGGTCGAGGTCTCGTTCCGGCAGCACAAGAACCGCGACGGCAGCGTCGATCTGACCGTCCATATCGACGAGGGGCCGGTGACCCGCATCGAGCGCATCCGTTTCACCGGCAACCACGCCTTCGATCAGGAGACCCTGCGCAAGCAGTTGGCCTCGCGCGAGTCGACCTTCATGGGCTGGTTCTCCGACCGAGACCTCTTCAGCAGGAAGCGGACCCGGGCCGACGTCCAGCTGCTGCAACAGTACTATCGCAACCACGGTTATCTCGACGCCAAGGTGGAGTCGACCATCCTGGCCCTCTCCGGGGACAAGCGCTCCTTCTATGTCACCTTCAACCTGCATGAAGGCGTCCGGTACCGGGTCTCCTCCATCACCCTGCAGGGCGACATGGTCCCCGACCGCAAGACGCTGCGCGGGCTGCTGACCCTGCACGCAGGCGAGCTCTATTCGCAGGAGAAGCTGGGCAAGACGATCGAGGCGATCACCCAGCGGGTGGGCGACGAGGGCTACGCCTTCGCCAACGTCACCCCGCTGTTCCATCGCGACATCCCGGCACGGCAGGTGGCCATCACCCTGGAGATCGAGAAGGGGCGCAAGGTCTATGTCGAGCGGATCGAGATCAGCGGCAACGAGGCGACCGACGACAAGGTGGTGCGGCGCGAGCTGCGTCAGGCCGAGGGGGCGCGCTACTCCGCCAGTCGGGTCCGGCGGAGCAAGGAGCGGCTCAAGCGGTTGAGCCTTTTCAAGGACGTCCGGGTGCGGATGCCACGCGGCAGCGCTCCGGACAAGGTGAAGATGAAGGTCGACGTCACCGAGGACAAGACCGGCAAGTTCACCTTCGGCCTCGGCTTCTCCCAACTGGAGCGGGTTTTCGTCACCACTTCGCTGCAGCAGAAGAACTTTCTCGGCAAGGGGATCGACACCAAGGTGGACGCGACCATCGGCACGCGCACCCAGAACTACGATGTCAGCATCACCGAGCCCTACTTCCTCGACCACGAGGTGCGCGCCACCTTCCGTACCTTCAAGACCCAGACCAGGCTCGACGCCGTCACCCTCTATCGGCAGAACGACGCCGGCGTGGGCGTCGATTTCGGCATCCCGATCACCGAGCAGACCGGCTATACCATCGGCTACAGCTTCTCGCGGACCAATCTGAGCAACATCCCGACCACCGCCTCGATCATCCTGCAGGCGCAGCAGGGGCGCCATACCTTGGGCGAGCTGTCGCAGTCGGTCTATTACGACACGCGCGACAGTGTCGTCGCCCCCCACCACGGTCAGCGCGCCTCGCTGGGGGTGAACCTCGCCGGTCTGGGGGGGGAGCGCCGCTTCGTCGAGTTCACCGCCGGGCAGCGGATCTACTTCCCGCTGGGGAAGAAGCTGATCTTCAGCCCGCGGCTGGAGGGGCGTTACATCCGCGGGTTCGGCGGGCGGGAGGTGCCGCTGGAGCGACGCTACTCGATGGGCGGCGTCGGCAGCCTGCGCGGTTTCGACATCTTCGGCGTCTCGCTGCGCAACCAGGGCGATGCCGTCGGCGGCAACGGCATGGTGCGGGCGACGGCCGACCTCTTCTTTCCGCTGCCCGGCATCCGCACCGAGGGGTTTCGTGGGGTGCTCTTCAGTGACGCCGGCACCGTCTGGGGCAGTGTCAACTCGACTTTCAACGGCCAGACGGTCAGTGTTCGCGAGCCGTTCCGCTTCTCGACCATGCGGGTCTCCGCCGGCTTCGGCGTCGAGTGGCTCTCCCCGGTCGGTCCGGTGGCGCTGGTCTGGGGGCGGGCGCTGCGCAAGCAGCCGGGGGACGTCACCCGCGGTTTCGAGTTCGCCCTGGGTTCGACGTTCTGACCCCTCGGCCCGCATCGCAGGCCGCATGGCGGGAGGGGGCTGCGGGCCTACTGCCGGGGGGCGGTCGAGATGCGCGGGGTGCTCGACCGACCCGAACAGCGCTTGGATGGGCGAGCTTGATGGTTTCGCACGAAACCGTCATCGCGACGTTGGCGTGCCGCGCAGATCAAGGGCTTGCGTAAGCAAGTGGTTGATTGGTTGGGGGATCGAGGGCCGCCTTCTTCGATTCCCGTCGAGCTTTTCCGTTGCGCGGCCACGGAAGGCCGTGCGGCCCCGTCCTCTGCATGGGGCGGAGGCCGGGGCGGTGGGGGCGTGGAGGGGCCTCATCCCTCTCCCCTCGCATCGGGCAACGGTTTCATGGAAGAGCCGTTGGCGCTGCGCATCATGAAACGGTTGATGATCACGATGCTGCTCTCGATCGGGGCGGCCCTCCCCTCTGCGGCCGTGGCGGCGGAGTTGAAGATCGGCTTCGTCGACGTGAAGAGCGCGGTGGAGAACACCGAGCGTTACCAGAGGGGGCTCAAGGAGCTCAGCGCGTTGAAGAAGCGCAAGGAGAAGGCGCTCGACGAGCTGCGCAGCCGCATCGAGCAGGCGCAGAAGGAGCTGCTGAGCCAGTCGATGGCCATGTCGCAGGAGCGGCTGGCCGAGAAGGAGCACGACATCAAGGAGATGCGCAAGAAGTTCAGCCGCCGCCAGCAGGATGCGCAGGAGGAGCTGATCAGCCGCAAGAACCGGCTCGACCAGAAGATCCTCAAGCGCTTCTACGCGGTGGTGCGCGCCTTTGGCAAGGAGCACCACTACGACATGGTGCTGCCCAAGTCCTCCGCCATCTACTTCGATCCCGCCCACGACGTCACCGCCCGGATCACCAAGCTGCTCGACGCCGACGCCGCCAAGGAGGAGAAGTAGGGGCGGACCGCCGCCCGGCTGGAGCGGAGTGGTCGGGTGCGCGACCCTGGTCGGAGCGAAACGGAAGGGGGGCTGAGCGCCGGTGCGGTGCAGGCGCTGGTCGGCGGTCGCCTCTGCGGCTGTCGTGCCGATGCGCTCCGGCTGGTCGGCTGCAATACGCTGGCCGACGCCGGCCCGGATGAGGTCGCCTTCCTCGCCAACCGCAAATACCGCCGGCAGCTCGCCGCCAGCCGCGCCGGCCTGCTGCTGGTGGCGGAGGGGGAGAGAGGGCTGCCGCAACGGCCGCTGCTGCGGGTGGCCGATCCCTACCTCGCATTCGCCCGGCTGCAGCGCCACTTCCACCCCGTGCCGCCGACGCGCGGCGCGCGCCACCCCGGCGCGCTGATCGACGATACCGCCAGGCTGGCGGAGGATGTCGATGTCGGGCCGGGCTGTATCATCGCCGCCGGTGTGACCATCGGCGCCGGCAGCAGGCTGGATGCCGGGGTGATCGTCGAGGAGGGGGCGGCCATCGGCGCCGGCTGCCACCTGCACAGCGGGGTGGTGGTGGCGCGCGGCTGTCTGCTTGGCGACGGCGTGGTGCTGCAGGCGGGCGCGGTGATCGGCTCCGACGGCTTCGGCTACGCCTGGGACGGGCGCGACCACCTCAAGATCCCCCAGGTCGGCCGGGTGGTGCTCGAGGATGGGGTGGAGGTGGGTGCCAACAGCTGCATCGACCGCGGGGCGATCGGCGATACGGTGATCGGTGCCGGCAGCAAGATCGACAACCTGGTCCAGATCGGCCACAATGTGACCATCGGCGCCCGCTCGATCATCGTCAGTCAGGTGGGCATCTCCGGCTCCACCCACATCGGTCGCGGCTGCCGCATCGGCGGCCAGGTGGGGATCGCAGGCCACCTCACCATCGGCGACGGCGCCAGCCTGGCCGCCAAGAGCGGGGTGATCGGCGATGTCCCGGCGGGGGCGACCTACGCCGGGCTTCCGGCCATGCCCCACCGTGCATGGCGCAAACTCAACGCCCTGTTGCGCCGGCTGGCGCGCCGCGGGCGGGGCGGGGAAACAACGCAGGAGTAGCCACATGCTGGATATCGATGCCATCTTGCAGCATCTGCCCCATCGCTACCCCTTTCTGCTGGTCGACCGGGTGCTGGAATTCGAGCCGGGGGTGTCGATCCGGGCGCTGAAGAACGTCACCATCAACGAGCCGCAGTTCACCGGCCACTTTCCGCAGACCCCGGTCATGCCCGGTGTGTTGTTGATCGAGGCGATGGCCCAGACCGGCGGCATCCTCGCCTTCATGTCGGTGGAGCGCGGCGCCGACTACCTGGTCTATTTCACCGGCATCGACGACGCCCGCTTCCGTCGGCCGGTTCGGCCGGGCGATCAGGTGATCTTCGCCATGCACAAGCTGCAGCGGCGCGGCCACATGTGGAAGTTCCGAGGGGAGGCCTTCGTCGACGAGAGGCTGGTCTGCTCGGCGACGCTGATGGCCACGCTGACTCCCAAGCGGGCGGGGTGATCGCCGCCACCGTGCGGCAGGTGGTGCCCGATCGGTGAACTCCTCCCGCATCCACCCCACCGCGATCGTCTCGCCCGAGGCGGAGCTGGCCGCCGATGTGATCGTCGGGCCGTGGTGTGTCATCGACGGGCCGGTGCGCATCGGCTCCGGCTGCCGGCTGATCTCCCACGTGGTCCTCTCCGGCCGCACCACCATCGGTGCGGACAACCGCTTCTTCCCCTTCTCCTCGGTGGGGCTGGAGCCGCAGGACCTCAAGTACCGGGGTGAGCCCTCCGAGGTGGTGATCGGATGCGGCAACACCATCCGCGAGCACGCCACCATCCACGCCGGCACCGAAGGGGGGGGGATGGTCACCCGCATCGGTGACGGCAACCTGATCATGGCCTACGCCCACGTGGCGCACGACTGCTGGCTGGGCAACCGCATCGTGCTGGCCAACGCCGCCACCCTCGCCGGCCACGTCACCATCGAGGACGATGCCATCATCGGCGGCCTCTCCGCCGTCCATCAGTTCCTGCGCATCGGGCGGCTGGCGATGATCGGCGGGATGAGCGGCATCGTGCAGGACGTTCCCCCCTTCACCATGATCGCCGGCGGCTACCGCCCGGGGCTGGCCGGGCTCAACCTGGTCGGTTTGCAGCGCAAGGGGTTCGATGCGGCGCGCATCCGCCGGCTCAAGCAGGTCTATCGCGCCCTATTCCAGCGTGACGCCGCCCGGGAGGAGCGGATCGCCGCGGCGCGCGCGGCGGCGGGTGACGACGAGGCGGCCGGCCACATGGTCGATTTCGTCGCCGCCGCCGAACGCGGCGTCACCTGGCCTCGTGGGACGGAGTAGCCGGCCGCCGCTCGGTCTGGTCGCAGGCTACGGCAGCTTCCCGCTGGAGCTTGCCGAGCGGCTGCGGCGCGACTTCACACTGGAGATCGTCGCCGTACGCAACGAGGCCTCCCCGGAGATCGAGCGCTTCGGTTCGGTCACCTGGCTGCAGGTGGGGCGGATCCAGGCGATGATCCGCCGTTTCCGGCGGGCGGGAGTGCGCGAGGTGGTGATGGCCGGCAAGGTGCACAAGCTGCATCTGTTTCGCAACTTCCTGCCCGACCTCCCCACGCTGCGCGCCTTCCGCGCCCTGCCCGACCTGCGCGACGACACCATCCTCAACGGCGTGGCCGCCATGCTGGCCGAACACGACATCACCATCATCCCGCAGGTGAAGTACGCCCGCGACATGCTGGCGCCGGCCGGCCACCTGATGGGGCCTGCGCCCGACGAGGATCGCTGGCGGGACATCGCCTTCGGCCTGCGCCATGCGCGGGCCATCGCCGGGCTGGACATCGGCCAGACGGTGGTGGTGCGGCAACGGGCGGTGTTGGCGGTGGAGGCGATCGAGGGGACCGACGAGGCGATCCGGCGCGGCGGTGCGTTGGGCGGCGGTCACGCCACGGTGGCCAAGGTGGCCAAGCCGGGGCAGGACCTCCGCTTCGACGTCCCCGTCTTCGGCCCCGACACCCTGGAGACGATGCGGGAGAGCGGCTGCGACTGCCTGGCGGTGGAGGCGGGGCTGACCCTGATGCTCGAGCGCGAACGGCTGCGGCGGCTGGCCGATCGCTACGGAATCACCGTGGTCGGTGCTGCGGTGGAGGGGGGCGGGGACGGCGCCGTCGGGGAGGGATAACGCGGTGCCGGCTTCGCGGGAAGCCGGCATCCGCGGCCGGGCGGGGGGGGTCGACGTGCTGGTCAGCGCGGGCGAGCCCTCCGGCGACATGCATGCGGCGGAGGTGGTGCGGGCGCTGCGGCGGCGGGCGCCGGGGCTGACCGTCGCCGGCCTGGCCGGCCCGGCGATGCGCGCCGCCGGCTGCCGGGCGTGGGTCACACAGGAGCAGCTTGCGGTGATGGGACTGGTCGAGGTGGTGCGCCATCTTCCGCGCATCCACGCCGTCGGGCGGCTGCTGCTCGAACGGGCGGCCGCCTGCCGGCCGAAGGCGGCGGTGCTGGTCGACTTCTCCAGCTTCCACATACGCTTGGGTGCCCGGCTGCGGGCGCTGGGCATCCCGGTGGTGCATTACATCGCCCCCAAGCTGTGGGCCTGGGGTGCGTGGCGGGTGAGGCGGCTGGCCCGCTCGCAGGATCTGCTCGCCGCCATCTTCCCGTTCGAGGAGGAGTGGTTCGCCCGGCACGGCATCCGCGCGCGCTATGTCGGCAATCCGGTCGCCAGTCGGGCGGATGGCGGCTGGAGCCGGGCGGAGCTCTGCCGCCGGCTGGGGCTCGATCGGGCGCGCAGGGTGCTGGCGCTGCTGCCCGGCTCCCGCCCCTCCGAGCTGGACCGCCACCTGCCGCTGCTCGCCACGGTGATGGCCCGGCTGCGCGCGGAGGATCCCGCGCTGCAGGTGGTGGTGCCGCAGGCGCCGGGGCTCTCATCCGCGGCGCTCGCCCCGCTGCGCGCCCAGGGGGGGGTGGTGGTGCCACGCCTGCAGCCGGAGTTTGCGCTGCGCGTCGATGCGGCGGTGGCGGTCTCGGGGACGGCGACGCTGGAGCTGGCCCTGTGGGGGACGCCGACGGTGCTGGTCTACCGCGCCGCGCCAACAACCATCTGGCTGGCCCGCCGGCTGGTCGGGCTCAACTGCGTCGGGCTGGCCAACATTCTGCTGGACGACCAGGAGATCATGCCCGAGCTGATCCAGGAGCAGGCCACCCCCGATCGGGTGGTCGCCTGCGTGCGGCCGCTGCTCGCCGGCGGGGAGGCGGCGGCGCGGCAGCGGTGGCACTTCGCCCGGCTGCGCGATACCATGGGCAGCGACGATCCGGCACAACGGGTGGCGGACGCAGTGATCTCGCTGGGAGGAGTGGATGTCGGATCCGCCCGCTGATCCGCCGACGGCGCTGGGGCCCGCCGCGTCCTTCCTGGTGGTGTTGATCGCGCTGCTCGCCCTGGGCGGGTGGGCGGTCGATCACGCCGCCCTCGCCGCCGCCTTTCCGCCGATCGCCGACATGACCTTCAACACCGCGCTCGCCTTTCTGCTGCTCGCCACAGCCCTGCTGCTGCCGGCGGGGAGAGCGGAGGGGGAGGCACGCCGCCGCCTGCGCATGCTGCTCGCCGCCGCTGTCGCCCTCTTTGCCGCCCTGTCGCTGATCGAGGATCTCTTCTCGGTCGATCTGGCCATCGACAACCTGCTGTTTCACACCCCGCCGCTGGAGACATCCTCGCCCCATCCCGGGCGCATGTCGCCGCTGACCGCCACCGCCTTCCTGCTCTCCGCCGGGGCGCTCCTGCTGCTCGCCCGGCGAGGGGATCCCGCGGTGCCGGCGGTAGTGGTGCATGCGATGATCCTGACCGTCGGCCTGACGGGCCTGGTCGGTTTTGCCATGCACCTGCTGATCCGCGAGGTGCCGCCATCGCAGCGTCATCTCTTCTCCATCTCCGAGATGACCGCGCTCGCCTTCCTGCTGCTCGCCGCA